>JALNXT010000022.1 GCA_023230245.1 Candidatus Cloacimonadota bacterium | reverse complement strand
AATGAAGGATAACATGGTCGATGTCATATTTGTAAATTGTGGCTCTGCAGGTACAGATATCTATGCATGGGGTGCCAAAAACAAAATCATGACCATTGGAAGTATTGATGATCAGCATGCCAAAGCGCCCCATTGGGTAGTGGCATCGGTGGTTACAAATTACGATAAAATGTTAAGCTATGCAGTAGATTTGATGCTAAAAGGGCAATGGCAGGGTATCCAGTATAGATTTGGGATGGCGGAAAAAGCAACTGATATCGCACCCTTGAGAGGTACCCTGAAAAACTGGCATGAGGATAGATTCTATGAAATTTATCGGGAGATAGCCGAGCAAAAAGGGGAAATTGAAAATGCGAACTAAGCATGCCAAGGGTAAATTTTTAAGCAACCTGCCTTTATCCAAACAGCTTTATTATGGTGTGTTACTTATAGCTTTTATAAGCGTAATGCTTACGGGCTACTTTGTGGGGATATTTTATTGGAATTCCTTTATCAGCTTGCTTAAAGAAGACCAGCTTGTGCAGCTTGAATATGCAACAAATGACCTGAATAACTGGATCGAAAACCATCTTGAAGCCCTGAGATTTAACTCCAGACTTGCAAATGAAAAGAAACTGACGATTCAAGAACAGATAGACATAAGCAATACCCTGATGAATAAATACATCGCAATAAAATGGATTAGCGTCTTTAAGCCGGATAGCACTTTGCTTTATTCCGTTCGTCAGCATAATACTAATGATATAGATGTGGCTCTAAACCTTCCTTCCTTTGAGAATGCTATCAAAAGCCAGGTGGAATCCACCGGCAAAATCATTTATATCGATAAAACACCGATGCTTATTGTTTATCTCCCCATTATAGATGAAAATGAGAAAACCGCCCTGGTGCTAAGCGCTATGATAGACCTGCGCTATATGGCTGCCAATATCAACTCTATCAATTTCAATCAGTATGGTTACGTCTATGTTTTGGATGAAACCAGTGCTATCCTTTCCTCAAACTTTAACTTAAGTGAATGTAATAAAGAAAGCCAGCAAGCTCATGACTACTTTTTCTTCCTAAACAACTCCTCTCCCAAAACTCATAAAGGAATAAACGGTAAGCGGGTAATCAGTAATTTTAGAGAAATCAAAACAACGCAATGGTTTTTGGTAACGGAATACCCAATTTCAATGCTGATGAATAAAATGAGCAAGAATCTGTTGATGATGTTTATCGCTCTTCTTTCCGCAGCTACATTGGGATTGCTGGGAGCAAGTATCATCTATCAAAACATCAATAAACCACTAAAAATGCTTACCGATAGTGCGGAACAGATAAGTAAAGGGAATTACGCATTAAACTTGAAAGCAGACGGTATGAATGAATTGGATTCTCTCAGCAAGGCGTTTGCTACGATGAGCGAGAAGCTGCTTGCCTCATTTGAAGATATCCAACACCAGCTCGCCTACGAACGTATGATCTCTGAGATTGGTTCACTTTATATTCAGCAAGATTCTCCCAATCCAGCAGATTTGCAAAATCAGGTCTGCGAAATAATAGGAAACTTCTACGAAGCTACGGAAGTGCTTTTATACCTGCCCGATCCTTCTACCGATTCATTTAGCCTGTCAAATCACTGGAAGGAGGAAGACATCGCCTCCAGTGTAAACACTCGCCCAGAGCTATTAGCTAAAGCTGATATGCTCCTCCTTACCGAGCTTTTAATTGCGAATCCCATACTGTTTCTATCGTCTAAAGATGCAAATGTTCCTTTAGCAACACCGTTCAATTTGAAAGTCCTTTCGGCACTTGAAAAGGACAACAACCTTTTCAAGGAACTTTTATCGGGTGGGATAGAGAGTTTGATCTGCATGCCATATAATGAACGAAACGAGATATTTGGTTTTCAGTTCCTACTCTTTGCCGATAGCCAATTTAGTAACGTTGTAAACTATGAGTTGCAATTCACTAATCTCGCATCTTTGATTGAAACCTCAATCCAAAAGACCATAAATAGGAAAAAGCTGCGTGAAACAAGCGAGAAACTAAGCATCACCCTTAATAGCATCGATGATGCGGTGATTTCGGCGGATGAGAAGGGAATGGTAAATGTGATAAACCCAGTTGCGGAAAAACTTCTCGGTTGGAAAGCAGAAGATATTGGCGGAGTGCATATCAATCAAGTATTTAGGCTATTTGATCCAGAAACCAAAACGAGCCTTAATATCGACCTTGATAATGCCCAATTACCAGATACAGGCAACTATCTGATTAACTACTACTATCTTGTGAACAGAGGTGGTGCAGAAATACCTATTGATGTAAGCATGTCCGTTATTACCGATGAGAGCCATAGCAATCAGGGTATCGTAATCACCTTTAGGGATATCAGCGAGAAATTGAGAGCCGATACGGAACGAGTAAGAATACAGAAACATGAGGCTCTTGGCTACCTTGCAGCAGGAATTGCTCACGACTTTAATAACCTGCTGGGAACAATTCTTGGAGGCGTAAATCTCGCCCAGGAAACAATTGCCAAGGATGATAAGCGCACGGCAAAGATACTTTCTGATACCGAATTTGTCGTTATGCACGGGAAAGATATCGCTCATCAGCTATTCGCCCTAAATTCAAATGCTGATCGCGTAGAAGGAAGCTCTAATCTCCTGTCCGATTTGATGAAGATGTCGCAGATGGTTTTGTATAATACAAGAGTGCAGCCGATATATCAACTTGCCGAATCACTTCCTCCAGTTAAGTTACCCGATGGAACCGTGAACCAAATAGTTACCAATCTTCTGATCAATGCAGCCCAAGCGATGCCATCCGGTGGTGAAATCCTAATTGAAAGTAAACTAATCACGGTAGATAAGAATTTCAAACTGCCTCTTGAGCCAGGTAACTATATCCAACTGAACATTATAGACAAGGGTAATGGCATTCCTAAAGAACTTTTGGAAAAGGTTTTCCTTCCTTATTACACAACCAAAGAAACTGGCACTGGACTTGGTATTCCCACTGTCTTATCTCTGATAACGATGTATGGAGGGTATTTCCGGCTGGAATCTGTAGAGGGAGAGGGAACTGATGCCGAAGTGTTTTTCCCGGTATGTGAATAATGCTTCCTCGCTCTAAACCATGCACTTGAAACGATATCGCTGAATATCACTTTTACATTGACATAAATAAGCCTCCGCTTTATTATGAGTTTATGAGAGATGTATTGATAATTCTGTTAGCATTAGTGCTACTTGGCGGATGCGACCTTTTCAAAGTGCGCGAATCTGAACCACCGGGAGAACCTCCTCCGTGGAACGATTATGCCTATGATTTGGAATACGCCTTGGAAAACTTAAGCTATTGTTATACCGACAGCCGTAATAAGATCCATTATGCAGCTATGTTCACGGATGCTTTTGTATTTCATTTTGCCTCGCAGGATATCAGTGATTTCTCTATGCCTACCATCTGGAACAGAAGCCAGGAACAGAATATGATAGAGCTGCTGCACAACCACTACGCAAAGATCGAGATGGACACGCTAAAGATTGATGGTGACGATCAGATAAGCGAAAACGAAGCCATAATATATAGTCCATACACCATCCGTGTTACTCTGCGAAACAGTATTGGGCAAGATGTAATTGACGTTAGGGGGAACTTAGAGCTTCATTTTCGCAGGATTTCAGGCTACTGGTATATAGATAAGTGGTACGACTACCGTGGAAGGAATGACATAATCACCTGGGGTAAATTGAAATATGACAACTCCTAAGCTGTTGGTGCTATTACTGCTGTCCTTTATGTTGTTTAGCGGGTGTAACAATCCTTTTCGCCCTAAACTTAATGACATTTCAGGCCCAAACAACATTATGCTGAACGACACTCCTGAGAAGCTATTACGCAACCTGGAAAGAGCATATCAGGAAAAGAACATAGATATATACCTTAGTTTGCTGCATCCCGATTTCCGCTTTGAGCTTATCGCCAGCGAAGTAAGTCAGATTGGCGTGGATTTGGATGGAGATCATATCAAAGATGCTTATTGGGGATATGATCTAGAAAGGGAATACACCACCAGAATGTTCACGGATGGCTCTAGCGATGGCTTATACCCTCCCCCTGACGATATTGTTCTTAGTTTGACAATACCTCCTCAGAATAAATGGGAGCAAGACCCTGCACTCGGCCATGAGGACTGGATAATTATAACCTGCACTTTTAATCTGACTCTAAGCTATACAGCCACAAATTCCTCTCTCAACGCAAATGGGAGAGCGAGTTTTTATCTAAGACCCGTGGGTAACCGTTGGTATATCGCTATCTGGAGAGATGAATCCTATATATGATTAACCAAGGCAGGATTCTGGCGGTGGACTATGGTGAAAAGCGAATTGGGCTTGCGCTAAGCGACCCAATGCGGATGTTCGCCAAACCATATATGGTATTGGTGAATAGTGGATTAGAAGACACCATCAATACAATTAAGGGATTAATAACCCAGAACTCCATCAGCTTGGTGATTGTCGGTATGCCCTATGCAATTGATGGGACATTTACCCCTAAAACCACAGAGACTAAAGCCTTTGCAGTCGAGCTTGGCAAGGTACTAAGCGTGCCTGTGACAGATTATGATGAACGTTATTCCACCTGCGATGCAGATGATGAATTAAAAAAGATGGGCTACACGTGGCAGGAATCCCGCAAAGTGAAAGACGCCATGGCTGCCTGTATGTTTTTGAAAGAGTATTTGGAAAGTATATGAAACACCTTAGAACCGCCCTCTTGATCGGGATTGTGCTGATATCTATGGTATTTATAACATTGGCGTATATCTTGTTTATACCCTCTTTTGCAGAGAAGAGAATAGTAAATATCATGCCAGGAGACAACGCCGGTGTGATCGGCAAAAAGTTATCCGCCGAAAGCATTATCCATAGTGAGACCATGTTCAAGATGCTCGCCAAGCTGCGGTCGGCAGATCGTAATATGAAGCCAGGAAGCTATGTCTTCGGAGGGCGAACCAATCTATGGCAAACAGTAAGCCGCCTGCGCAACGGTAAAAGCGAAACTATAGTTATCACCTTTCCAGAAGGGATGTCGCTTTATAAAACCCTTATGAAGATCGATCGCAGTGGCTTAATGCCCTATGATAGCCTTGTAGCTGCTGCTACGGATTCTGCTTTGGTTAGAAAGTTAACAGGGTTCAAATATCCTTCTCTGGAAGGGTTCCTCTATCCAGAAACCTATAGTTTCCCTATTGCCATGAGTGCAGATTCCATCCTTGCTCTCCAAACAGAACAGTTCTTTAAACGGATGAAATCAGCCGCTATTAATCCAAAGGAAACACCAGATTTCTATACAAAGCTGATCTTAGCTTCCATTGTGGAAAAAGAAGCAGGCCCAGCGGGTGAGCGTGAGATAATAGCCGGTGTATTTTTGAACAGGTTATCGATAGGCATGCGTCTGCAATCCTGCCCAACTGTGGATTATATCTTGGAGCCCAAAGGCATAAAACGCGAAGTGTTGAGCTATAGAGAAACTCAAATCCGCTCACCCTATAATACCTATATGAATGGTGGTTTGCCGCCCACACCCATAGCAAATCCCTCTATAGAATCAATAAAAGCCGTGTTACAACCTGCACATCATTCATACCTGTATTTCTTTGCAGATCGTAAGGGGAATAATATATTCTCGCGTAGCTATGAGGAACATTTGCAAAAACAGAAAAGGCAATAACATAGGTCCAGATCGGAGCACTGGCTCTAGGGCTTGTGTAAATATAACACCAGTAACCCTTGTCTTTCTCGCGGAGGCGGGAATCCCGCACCTCACAACTTACTTCAGCTCAACGAGTGTCATATTTTAGGCTCAAGTTCAATCATGGTGGGTAAGTTTATTTTACTTGTATGCCGGATTCATTTCTTCATCTATCTTTTCTGCTTTCATTCTCATAGCATTGCCCTTGAATTGTCCATCCCATCCGCAATGTAAGGGCAATGATAGGGCAATGCAAGCAAGGAAGAGAGAGATAAATGTTTCTGTAGCAGCTAAATTATAGTTTTGTTAATCACGCTATTTAATGCGTAATTTAGATTGAGATGCCGTAAACGTAATCCCACACGCCTCGTGTGGGGTTGACATCCGAGGCGGCTGTCATTACTGATTTATGACATTTCAATTTGAATACTGTATAACACAATACTCATGTGGCTAACCACTCTAATTGAACATGAGCTCAAAAAAAGAAAGGCGAGAAGAAACTTCCCGCCTTTCATATAAGCAAGCGAACTACTATTTGTTCAGGTCTTTCGCTTTAATGGCATCTTTCTTGGGTTTAATTGTAGATTCTTCCACGAATTGGATAATTGCCATAGGAGCAGAATCGCCTTTGCGGAAACCGGCTTTAAGTACACGGGTGTAACCGCCGTTGCGTCCTTCGAATTTGGGGGCAATTTCATCAAACAGTCTTTTAACAAGGCTGCGATCTCCTAATATAATGTATGCCAATCTCCTGGCGTGGACAGTGTTTGCCTTTCCATAAGTAATCACTCGGTCAACATGCCCTCTCATTTCTTTGGCTTTGGCAAGGGTGGTATTAAGCTGTCCGTGTTCAACCATAGATTTGACGAGGTTTCTCATCATCAGGCGTCTGGCATCCATTTCACGTCCGAATTTTCTACCTTCAAGTCTGTGTCGCATTTTTTACCTTCTTTTTAGGGGCTGGAACAGGTTTACGGGGTGTGGCAGTTGCTGTTTTCTCGGGTTTTTCGGAAGGAACGTCTTTGGGTGCAGCTTCCTGAACAACAGCTTTAACCTTTTCAGGTGCAGCTTTTTCTTCAGCAGGAAGAACACCACGGCTTCTGGCTTCCTTTATCTTCCGATAGATGCCTTCAACATCCATACCAAGTTCCAGATCGTATTTTTTGAGTTTAATGATGATCTCTTCGAGGGATTTCTTACCGAAATTACGGAACTTCAGCATCTCTGCCTCGGATTTGGAAACTAGTTCGCCAATGGTTTCAATCTTTGCTCCAGAGAGACAATTTGCGGCACGAACGGTTAGTTCGATCTCGCGCACGCTCATCCGAAGAATGCGTTCCTTTTCTTCCAAATCTGGATCGAGTTCGATATCGCGAATATATTCCGGTTCGGTTTCGAACTTGGAAATCTTGGCAGCCATGTCTTTTAGTATCTTGGCAGCCAGGAACAAAGCGATTTTAGGTTCGATAGCTCCATTTGAGTGGATTTCCAAAATTAGCCTGTCATAGTTCATTCTTTCCTTTACCCGCTGATGTGTAACGCTGAAGTTTACCTTCAGAATAGGCGAATATATGGAATCAATGGGAATAAACCCGACAGCTTTACCTTCGGGGTTTTGGCGGTCTGAGGATACATATCCTCTGCCAATACCAACTATCATTTCGATTTTAAAATCAATAGCTTCCACTACCTCAAGGAGGTAAAGGTCTTTATTGATGATTTTTATATTAGCATTTTCCTGGATAAGGGAAGCGGTAATAACACCTTTTCCCTTGTGTTCCAGAACGATAGGTATTTCTTCCACAGATGTGGAGAGAATCACGAGCTGTTTTATCCGCAGGATCAGATCGATATAATCTGAATTTGTTCCAGGGATTGGCAGGAATTCGTGATGCAAACCTTCAATCCGGATAAAACGAACCGCAGCCCCTTGTATAGAGGATAGTAGCACACGACGTAAGGTGTTACCAAGCGTTGTGCCAAATCCTGGTTCTAAGGGACCGATTTCAAATTTGCCAAAGTTGCGGGAATAAGTCGCTTTATCAAAATCGACATCTTCCGGCATTTGCAAAGGTTCAAGATACATCATAGTTGCTCCTTGCTGATGAGCATTACTTGGAATAGAACTCAACGATGAGACGAAGGTCAACAGTGACCGGAATCTCGCTAACTGCGGGAATTGCGTTGAATTGACCGCGGAAATTCTCTTTATCAACACTCAGCCATGCATAGGGTGAGCTTACTTCAGTTCTTTCGGTGGCTTCTACCAGAAGCTTCATGCCTCTGCTTTTTGGGCGAACTTCGATGATATCTCCAACCTTAACCAGGAATGATGGGATATCAACTTTTTTACCATTAACCATAAAATGGCCGTGGGTAACAAACTGGCGTGCTTGCATGCGAGTAACTGCAAAGCCAAGACGGTAAACCACGTTATCCAGGCGACGCTCGAGCAATTGCATCAAGTTATCACCGGTAACACCAGTAGCCTTAGCTGCTTTTACAAAGTAATTCTTAAATTGCTTTTCCATCAAACAATAGGTGGACCGCAATTTCTGCTTTTCACGTAGGTGAACTCCATAATCGCTTAGCTTGCGGCGCATGTTCTTACCGTGCTGACCGGGAGGGAATTTCCGCTTGGCAAGGATCTTATCATATTTGGCATTGCCAAAGATGTTTTCTCCAAACTTGCGGCATAATCTTGCTTTGGGTCCTGTATATCTAGCCATTATTCCTCTCCTTATATCCTTCTGGTTTTGGGTGGACGGCAGCCGTTATGAGGGATGGGGGTTTCGTCCTTAATCATGGTTACTTTAATTCCTGCAGCATTTACCGCACGAATGGCAGATTCTCTGCCACCACCTGGACCTTTAACGATCACACCAACTTTCTGGATTCCCATTTCTGATCCAATTTTAGCAACTTCTGCAGCGGCTATCTGAGCGGCAAAGGGGGTGCTTTTACGAGAACCCTTGTTGCCAACTTTTCCGCCACTTGACCAAGCCAGGACGTTTCCTGCACGATCGGTGAGCGAGATAATTGTATTATTAAAGCTCGAATGCACGAAGACCAAGCCTTCATCAAAGGCAAGACGAACGCGTTTTTTCTTAACTCTAGTTTTCTTAGCCATTTCAAACTCCTACTTCTTCTTCTTAATTGCGCTGCCCTTGGGACCTTTACGGGTTCTGGCATTAGTATGAGTGCGTTGTCCACGCACGGGAAGTCCACGTTTGTGGCGCATGCCACGATAGCAGCCAATTTCCATTAAGCGTTTGATGTTCATGGCAACTTGAGTTCTGAGGCTGCCTTCCACAACATAATCATTCTGGATGATGTCGCGAATGAGTTTCTCTTCGTCAAGGCTAAGGTCTGCGACCTTCTTCATTTCGTCGATGTTAGCTTTTTTGCAAATATCTTTGGCATGGGTTCGTCCGATACCATAGATATAGGTAAGCCCAATGAACAGTCTCTTAGTTCTGGGAAGTTCAATACCTGCGATGTGTGCCAAATATCCTCCTTAACCCTGTCTCTGCTTGTGTTTGGGGTTAGAACTGCAGATAACGCGAATAACGCCGTGGCGTTTGATTATTCTACAATCTTTGCAGATCACTTTAACGGAAGCTTTCACTTTCATTGTTATCTCCTTGCCTTATGCTAAAACAGCATCTTGCAATCTTTATTTATAACGGTATGTAATTCTACCACGGGAAAGGTCATAGGGCGAAAGCTCTACTTTAACCTTGTCTCCGGGTAGGATTCTAATATAATTCATACGCATTTTACCGGAGGAATGGGCTAATATACCATGTCCATTTTCCAGTTCAACGCGGAAAGTTGTATTCGGAAGAGCGTCTGTAACGACTCCTTCCACTTCAATAACTCCAGATTTACTCATAAATACTACTCCTCAAGCAATCGTTAGAATTTCGGGATCACCATCAGTAATGAGAATGGTGTGTTCATAGTGTGCAGATAATGAATTATCAGCCACGTGGAATTCCCAGCCTTTTTCTTTAACACTACTGGTGCCAATGTTAACCATAGGTTCAATGGCAAATGTCATACCTGCTGCAATCCTTGGTCCTCGTCCGGCAGTGCCGGAGTTTGGGATTTGTGGTTCTTCGTGCAAATGTCTGCCGACACCATGCCCTGTTAGGTTGTCTGCCACAAAATACCCCATGGATGCAACGTATGCCCCAATAGCATGGGAAATATCACCAACACGGTTACCTGCTCGCGCAGCGGCGATACCCAGATATAGAGATTCATTGGTTACCTTCAGCAGCTTATCAGCTTCATCAGTAACAGAACCGACTCTATAGGTACGGGCTGCATCACCATGGTATCCGTCTAGTTCTACACCAACGTCGATACCGATAATATCGCCTTCTTTTAGTATTAGATCACGGCGGGGAATACCATGCACAATTGCAGAATTCACAGAGGCACAGATAGAACCAGGAAAAGGTTTTAGTCCTGGGATCTGATAGCCTTTGAAGGATGGCTTTCCACCGCGACTGCGAATGAAGTCCTCGGTATATTCGTCCAACTCAAGAGTGTTAACTCCGGGACGGATAATTCCTTCAAGTGAATCCAGCAGACTGCCGATTATCTGGCAGCTCTTGCGCATTTTCGTTATCTCAGAAGACGTTTTGAGGTATATCATATTTAGCTCGAGCGACCGCGGAGTTTACCTTTTTTCATAAATCCATCATAATGGCGCATAACCAAATGGGATTCAATCTGCTGAAGTGTATCCAGTGCTACACCAACCACAATGATTAATCCAGTTCCACCAAAATAGAAAGGCAGATCAAAACGATTACTCATAATTTCAGGTAGTAAGGCTACAAAGGCAAAGAACACAGCACCGGGAAGAGTAATTCTTACTAATACACTGTTGATGTACTCGGCAGTTTTTTTCCCTGGTTTTTTACCAGGAATATGCCCACCGTATTTCACCATATTTTCTGCCATTTCTGTTGGGTTCAGCACGATAGCTGTGTAGAAATAAGCGAAGAAAATGATGAATGCAACGTACAGTACTGTGTATAGTATTGCACCTGGCGATAACCATCTTTGCAAAGTAGCCCAGAAGCCTCCGCTACGCCCTAAGAAAGCGGCGATTGTGGCAGGAAACATCAGGATGCTTTGAGCAAAGATAATGGGTATCACACCAGCAGTATTCACTCTTAATGGGATATAGGTGCTCTGTCCGCCATAC
>JALNXT010000021.1 GCA_023230245.1 Candidatus Cloacimonadota bacterium | reverse complement strand
ATGCCGACAGCTAACCATAATTTTATGATAGGTAGGTGAATAATGAAAAGTGAAGAATGTAGCCCAGCGGAGGAAAGATGCTTGTTCCGTGTTGCCGGTAAACAGGTTCATATTGATTATCAAGGACATGAATTCAGCGTGTTTCTTAGCACCGGAATGGGCTATTTATTGGAGCTGTTATGCCATCCGGAGTTGCCGGTAAGTTTTCGGCAGATGGAGTTGGCAAATGCACGTCCTCAGGATTGTTATCGCCAGTTCGAAAACCATGAAGCTTTGCTTGAGTATAATTTGCATCTGGAGGATAAACCCTTGCCAAACCCTATGGCAGATAAACAAACTCTTCACAGCGTTAAAGCGCGGCTGCTATGTATCATTGAGGAATTGGCAGAACTGGCTGAATACAACGATTATGCCCGGGCAGAGGATTTGAATAGCGAAAAGGAAGCGCTGGTGCTGTATTTAAGAGAGGTTTACCGCCCCGGAAACAAAATCCGTGACTTTGAAGATGAAGCGAATCTGCAAAAGCGAAGGATATTAAAAGCACTACGCAGAGCAATAGCCGATATAGCTAATCAGGAGCCCAACCTCGCCTCCCATCTCTCTGCCTCTATATCAGTTAGCGAATTTATGGTGTATCGTCCCGACTGCTTAGAAATTGGGATTAGCAGAGTTCCGATTTGTGTGAAGCCAAAATCGGCTTATAATGTTATCTAGTCAATTGTACTGATAGAACGAATACAAAGGAGATTGCCATGGAGGCTTTCACTTTTTACAACCCTACGCGAATACATTTCGGAGTGGGGATGATTACACAACTGGGAGCAGAGATGCAGCTTGCCGGGATAAAAAGCTGCCTGATGGTAGCCGGCAACGGTTCTATTAAGGAAAATAGTGTATATACGCAAGTGATGAATACCCTTTCTAAACATGGAATTAAGGTCCATGAAGCTTGGGGTGTGCGGGCAAACCCTACCTTGAGCAAGGTGCGGGAGATTGTTGCTATTGCCAAAGAAACTAAAGCTGAGGCAATTCTCGCCGTGGGCGGAGGAAGCGTTATAGATACCGCCAAGACTGTTGCTGCTGGCGTGTTTTTAGCCGATCCTTGGGATGCCTTTTGCACGGATGTACCTATCGTTAAAGCCTTGCCCATATATACCGTACTGACCCTTTCCGCCACTGGCAGCGAAATGAATGGTAATGCCGTGATTAGCAATACTGAAACCAAACAAAAATGGGCATTTTACTCACCCTTGGTTTACCCCAAAGTTAGCATTATCGATCCGACGGTGCAATGCAGCCTGCCTTTTAAGCAAACGGCCAATGGCGCAATGGATGCGATTGCCCATATCCTGGAATACTATTTTACCAACCAAATTGCCTTTAGCACTTTGGGGATAGATGATGCCTTACAGAAAACCATTGTGGAAATGACAGACAGATTGAAGCTAAATCCCAGCGATTTAATTGCCCGCGGAAACCTTGCCTGGTGCGCAACGCTTGCCCTAAATGGTATTTCGGGACTTGGCTTGTCTGGTGGGGATTGGGCTTGCCATCAGATAGAGCATTCCTTTTCAGCAATGCACCCAGATATAGCCCATGGTGAAGGCTTGGGAGTTATCATGCCCGCCTGGATTGAATATATGAGCGAAAAAGATCCCTCCCGCTTTGTGCGTTGGTCAAAGAATGTGTGGGGAGAGGATAGTGTATCCCGTGGGATAATGCGTTTCAGAGAGAAATTGGAAGCATGGGGCATGGCTACTTCCATGCGCGATCTTGGCATTAAAGAAAGAGACCTGCCGGAATTACTGGAGCTAATCATGATAACTGACAAAGTGGGAGATGTCAGCAAGCTTTCCGCCGCCGATGTGGAAGCCTTGTTGATGCTTGCATACTAAAGGTTTGAACCTATAAACCACATCGGATTGCTCTTCAGCAGACCTTTGCCGTTTACGGCGTCTATGGAGCACTAAAAAGCCGATCAACGGACAAGCGTCACTGAATCAACCTTGTTTGATGCAACTCGTTGCTAAACTATAGCTTGCCGAAGGCTTCCACCTGTTATCACAATTACTAACCCTTAACAGAATGGTTGTAAAAATTGAAAAGTTACCATAACTACGCACCGCCCCAAATAGAACTTGACATAAACACTGGATTTTCAGCCTTGTGGACAAATATATAGTTTTAACTTAAGGAAATAGTGGCAGATGAAAGAAAAACTCCCTTTGAAACAAGATAGAAAGAAGTCCGAGACTTTGGGACAACACTACACGGTTACCCCCATCCCCGAAGGTAAAAAGTTCCGCAAACGCAAACCCGCAGCGCAGGATTGGATAGAAGCCATTCTCTTTGCCTTTGTGGTTGCCATGATAATCCGTAACTTCACCTTCGAAAACTTCCTGATCCCCTCTTCTTCCATGGAAAAGACTCTATTGGTGGGCGATTACCTGGTTGCCAACAAGCTAAAGTATTATTTCACCGATCCCAAGCAAGGCGATATCGTTACTTTCCGCTACCCCAAGTTGGAATTGGGAACGCCCGAAAACGAGAACAGTAAGGCAGATTTCATCAAAATCTTCCACCCCATATATCTCAACAAAAAGCACAACTTTTCCAAATTCCCGCTTACTGCTTTCCACATCAGCTACTATGCCCGTAAAAACGTGGTGAAACGTGTTATCGGCATGCCCGGCGACACAGTTGAAGTACGCAACAAAATTGTCTATGTAAACGGCAAGGAATACACCAAAGGCTTTGAAAACTACGGTCTCGCTGATCCAAGTCCGCCCATGTCCCCGCACATCATTCACGACCACCGTTTAGCGGAAAACGAGCTGGATTCCATTTCCATGGATCCTTGGTACGAAGATTACAGAGTAACAATTCCGGGTGACAGCACCGCTGTGCGTAAAGTGTTTAATCGCGATTGGTTTGGGCCCGTTAAAGTTCCGCCAAAAAGATACTTTGTGATGGGTGACAACCGTGACGTGAGCGAAGACAGCCGTTATTGGGGCTTTTTGGAGCGCAGATTCATCACCGGCACACCGTGGCTGATATTCTGGAGCAAAGGCATCGAATTTAACAAGCTCTTCGATGAGCCTCATATCCGATGGAACAGGGTTTTTCGCCACCCCCGTTAAGCCTGTATATCCATATCCCCTTTTGCCTTTCCAGATGCGGTTATTGCAGCTTTTTTTCGCTGCCTTTTGGCAAGAGCGCAATAGCGGAATATCTTGGCTATCTGCATCGGGAAAAAGCATTATATGCCGATTGCTTAAGCACTCCGCTAAAAAGTGTTTACTTTGGCGGAGGAAGCCCTTCACTGCTAAGTGCAGAACAGATAAACAAGCTGATGCAGGGCTTGCAGCTAACTAGAGATGCCGAGATAAGCTTGGAAATCAACCCCATTCAGATTAGCCCCGCTTTTTTAGCTGCACTAAATACCACTCCCATTAATAGGCTATCTATTGGCTTACAAAGTATGCAGGATGCAGAATTGGTGTGGCTGGATAGACGCCATCATGCTGCACAAATGGCAGATAAAATGAAGCTGTGCCGGGATTATGGCTACGATAATATCTCATTGGATTTGATCTATGGCTTGCCCAATGGCGATACATCTGCCCTGCAGCGCAATCTGGATGCCTATCTGGCTTTGAACCCGGAGCACATTTCCTGCTATTTGCTTAGCTTGGATGAAGACTGCGCAAAGCATAAGGACGCCTTAACCCTACCCGACGAAGACCTGCAGTTCGCTCAATACGAACTAATCCGCCATAGCCTGGTGGATAGCGGTTTCCAGCATTACGAGATCTCCAATTTTAGCAAGACAGGAAAGGCATCACAACACAACTTATGTTACTGGCAGAGCGATAATTGTTTGGCTTTAGGTGCTTCTGCAGCGGGTTGGATGGCCCCCATCCGCTATCAGAATGATGCCAATTTAGCAGATTATTACCGCAAGATTGATGCCCAAGAGCATTATCCCAATAGGCAAGTATGCAGCTTACAGCGCATGATGGAGGACTTCCTGATGATGGGGTTGCGCTTGATAAAAGGTATAGATATGGGCGATTTTAAACAGCGTTTTGGCAGAGACCTGGACAGTATATACGGAGAAAGCATGCAACACTTAAATAGATTAGCTATGCTAAGCGTAAAAGACAATCGACTCGCCCTCACTGAAGCGGCTTTGTTCGTGTCCAACAGTGTAATTGGAGAGCTAATCCTATGAACCTACAAGCTATTCGCGCCTTAATTGCCTCGCAGATACAGGGTACAGAATTTGACGGCAAGACCTATTTTGCGGGTGGCTGTGTGCGAGATTATCTAAGCACAGAACGCCTGGACAGGTCTATTCCCAAGTCGGCGGAAAAAGATGTGGATATAACAGTGGAGTTGGAACATGGCGGTATAAAGCTGGCTGAGTTTTTGTTGCCTCTGCTTAATGCTAAAGAGTTCCAAGCCTTTCCGGCTTTTGGCACGGCAAAGCTGCGCTACCAGGATATTGCACTAGAGTTTGTTGCCACCCGTAAAGAGACATACCGCAAGAACAGCAGGTATCCCAAGACTAGTTTCGGTAACTTGCAGGATGATGTCTTGCGACGTGATTTTACCATCAATACGCTTTTGATGGAGCTTATGAGGGGCGAGATTCTTGATCTCACGGGTTTGGGTCTTAGCGACCTGAAAAACAAGGTAATCCGCTCTGTAGGCGATCCTATGGTGAAATTCAGGGAAGATCCCTTGCGGATGCTGCGTGCTTTGCGTTTTGCCTTGCGCTTTAACTTCAGCATTGAGGCGGATACCCATGCTGCGATGATACTGGATGCACACTATCTCACGCGCCTTTCCCAAACCAGTGTAAAAGATGAGTTTGCTAAAATGCTGGTTTATCATCCCATTAGCTCAATTCAACAGATGTTAGTGGCATTGGGCTGGGATTGTTTGCCTAATCTGAATCTGTAATCAGTAAGCCGATAGCTCCAGAGGAATATACAGATTTCCACCCCTTCCATACACCTTTTTTCTTGACGATATCTCTAAATAAATTTCCTTTGCCTGCATACCTATATTTTGAGGAGATGCACATGATGAAGATATACATAATTATCTTAATTACCTTGATCTTAACTGGCTTTGCCTTTGCTGAAACTGCCTATTCGGCAGAACAACTCTTAGCTATCAAAGCGACAGAGGATCAGATAGCCCAGCAAGAGAAAGAGCAGTTTGATGCTTGGAAAATTAAAGCAGAAAAGGGCGATTTAGCTGCAACATTTATGGTGGGCATTGCTTATTTGTATGGTCAGGGGACAGATGTAAATTTATCTGAGGGTGACAATTTGGTGCGGGATGCCGCAGACAAGGGCTATCCCGAAGCACAAAACTGGTTGGGTGATTTCTATGCAGATTTTGGAACCAAGGAAGGCTACGCCAAAGCCTTGGAATGGTGGAATAAAGCTGCCGCGCAAGGCGAAGCCCATGCACAATTTAGCCTTGGGCAATGCTATGAACATGGGGCGATCATTACGCAAGATTACAAAACTGCCATCAGCTATTACCGCGCCTCTGCCGAACAGGGCATTACTGATGCCATGTTTGCTTTAAGTACCTGCTACCTTGAAGGTAAGGGTGTAAAAAAGGACGTTAAGGAAGCATATTTTTGGATGCTGGTAAACTTCCCTGATAGCTGGGATGAAGGTTATGCGAGCATCGAAAGCATAGCCGAGCAACTTAAGCCGGCAGACATAAAAAAAGTGCGAGCCCGCGCTCAAAAATGGCTTGATAAAGATAGTTAAGGTGTAGAGCAAGATTCCAATCCTGCTTAAAGGTTGTCGTTTAGCAGCATCAGAATGCTGCTCTACATTGTTAATCTGCGCTGATGTAAAAGATCCCCGGATTACTTACCGTGCAGATAAAGCAATTTCCCACTACCGTATATTCGTCGGCGTAGTTATCGCCAAAGCTTTCCACTCTCGTTAGTTCGCTAATCTGACCGCTAAAGTCGCGATAGAAGAGCCGGGCAGTGGGGATTGCCGCAATATCACTAATCGGCAGATAGATGTAAGGCTCTTGAGTGGCACCAATCACATTATAGAAATCCGGGTATAAGGTCGAGCTATTCGCCAGGGTAAACTGCAATTGATAGGCAGCAAGTAAGTTCGTGATTCCGGGAATAGAGCTTAGTTGCTCCAGCTTGATTTTCGTTGCCTGGGGCACTGCCCCCCCAAAAAAGAAACTCGGGAGCACAAACTGTGCCTGATAGAGCGAGAGGTGGACATCCTGGCTAAGGCTATTAACCGTATATATAACGCTACTATGGGTGCTAATTTCCGTATATGAAGCATAGCTGCCGTTATAGGCAAGCGAGATGCCATTATAGCCATTATCCACCATAAAATGCCAGGGATCAAAGCTGCTACTTTCATGATATGCATATAGGCGGTAGGGGTTGCTAACACGTTCATAAAATAGCAGATTACGGCTACGGCTCCGCTTGAAGAACAGCGTCGGTTGGTATATGTTATAACCTGCTTCATCGGCGGTGTTGATTTCGTAGGCAGGAGAGGAAGCCGTAAGCGTGTACTGAGTGCTAAGAACATCATATGGATCGGCAAGGCTTGCCATTTTGTTGATGCTAAACACAGCACTCTGTCCTGCTGGAGCGTTTCCATAAGTGTAAAAGCGCAGCTCATCCAGCACGAAAGTCATCGTGGAAAACACGCGAAGATTCATGGGATTGGGATAGCTGATGTTAGCAGCGATCAAGGTTCCGGGGTATTCAGGATAAATGCTAAGCAAACCGCCAACGATAAGGTAAGTATCACTTTCATAAGCTGTAGCGGCATGGTAGAGCTTAACCCTGGGGTAAAGCAGGTTGTTAAATAGCAATAGTTTAACCGAAGTTCCGCTATAGGGTACGCTAAGGTTAAAACCGGTTGGCAAAGTGCTTTGCTCACTACTACCTTGATAAAAAGCAAAGTTAGCAACTGCTTGCGCAGAGCTTAGCGATAAAGGTTCACCACTCAGCCAGGGATGTGAAGGCAGAGCAGGGCTAAGGTTTAGCCTCAAATGACTGTAGCCTCTTTTACCGCTATCATTCCAGCTTACCACGCCATGCGAGCTTTGGATGTATTGTTTGCTTTTAAGGTAAGGAAAGTTCAGTTGTGTTTGGGGTTCGCTAATACTGCCATACAGGTAGGTGGCAGAGCCGTTTATCCCCAGATATACGTAATCCCCCACTCTGCTATAATGCGTTGCATCATAGCTATCAGAGGGGCTTTTAAAGGTGATCACGTCTTCGCTGCTGTTGCGGTATAGGTTAAATAATCTGTCATTGGCGGTTTGCGGCAGAGTAGTGCGGAAGCCAAACTCCAGCCAAGCATCATTGGGCAATGTTTTAAGGGCTGTTCCGGATTCTGCAAAGCTGATTGCAAAAGCCTGATGTCCACCATTTAGGGTAAAGGGCTGACCGGAAAAGTAATCGTTAAGGCTGGTGCTGACATCGGGGTTTAGCTTAAGGTTCATCACGGTATTGGGCAGGTTGATATTTTGCAGGTCGAACCACAATTCCTGCAAGAAAACCTGATTATAGCTGCCATCCAGCGGGATATTAAGCTCGGTTTGGCTCTCCAGCGGGTTTAGCAAGAAGTATTTGCCGCTGCCCTGCACGAAGCTATATAAGCCCGTGTTGTCCATCTTCCAGTTTGTCGCCTGCGAACTGAGGTTAGTTGCCGGCCAGGAATATGCCATAGGCGAGGCGAGCCTAAGCCATTGCTGACCAAAAAAGCCTTTGCTGGAATTCTTCAGCCGAAGCTGCGCCGTCTCTGAGCCGGTAGGTGTGGCTGTCTGTAAACTAATCACGGGCGTGGAAATGGCTGCATTGGGATACAAGCCTTGCAGCGTGCCAAGTTCAGCTTGGTTTAAGGGGCTACCCATACTAAGGTTTATCTGCCCGGCAGCTTGGCAATAGGCAGCGGGGAAGTTTAGGCTGAGCTGATTAGCGGAGCCATCCTGCAATAAGGCATGAAGCACGCCTGAAGTAGTTTTGCTAAGCTGTGGATCATCGGTTGCAGGAATGTCATAAATGCTAAATTCGCCAGTGCCGAAGAGGGGGAAGTAAGCCCTGCTACTGCCATAGAATATCGGTTGGATGGGGCAGGCTTGCAGGAAGTTAGCATAGTTTACAAAGTAAGGTGAATCGCTTGGCTTCAGTTCCGTATAAACTTGTCCCAAGGGAATCCTGGAAACCAAATCCACTCTTTGCCCTGCCCTCATAACTGCCATTTCATAAGTTTCGCCAAGGCTCGTTGCCCCATCTTGCAAGGCAAGGCTATCGCGGGTGGCAAAGCTTTGCACTTTGCGAAATTTAATCACATCTCCATAGTCCAATAGCGAATCTGCAATAGCTGTTTTATCGATTAGCAGATAGCTATTGTCATTGGCAGACTTCACCAGATAATTGGCATAACTTTCTATCTTGTTGCCGCTTAGATAGTCGGCAGCGGAGAGGTTTGGAGGCAAAAGCGGGTTTTCGCGCCTATTACAGCCGCTTAATATCAATAAGCATAAAAGCAGGCAGACGCTCAGTTTTAGTAGTAAATCAGCTTTCATCAGTATCTCAGAGTCAGCGAAGTGTACCAAGCTGCATGTGAATCCTGGCTGCTGGCATAGACATAAGCCGACCAGCGTTTTAGGAAGGGAACTAACACCGACACGCCAAAGAAATCGCTAGCTTCGTTGAAGGTATCCATTATTGTCCCGTTTGCATCCACCATCCAGCGATTATCACCGCTGCCATAATGCAGTCCCAGCGTTATATCCCAAGGCAATGCCTTACTAAGCGATATTTGCTGCGCGCTGCGGGTGCTATCGGTATCCGCCGCTTCGTTATCCATAAAAGCATAGTGCAAGGCATAACTGAGGCTAAAATCCCGCCACAAGATACTGGGCATAAAGCTAGCCTGTTGCACGTCAAAACGCGGATAGTGGCTGTAGGAAGCCATCAGCGCGGGCTTTAGGATAAGCTTACCCGCATAGATGGTGCTACTAAGGGTGCTACGATATGCCTGGGCGGGGTAAATGCGCGCGTCTTTGCCATCCAAAATGCTTGCTCCGATATTTAGCTCCAGTGGCATAAACTGCTTTCCAATATTGCCTGAAGCAATATAGCGGAAGTGTTTGTTAGCGATGCGAAAATCCTCGTAACCAAGGTTTACTTGCCAGGTTTTATAGCCGATACCCTGCCTCAGACTGATGGCACTTTTAGCCTTATCTGGTGCTGCATAAGCCACAGAAGTGCGAAATCCTACTTTCCCCTTGGCACCAGGGATTCCCGTCAGTGCAGACCGAGCATGTAAATGCCTCTCGTAGCGTGGGTAATCTCCCAAAGCCCGATAGCTGATCATCAATCCTTCCTGAGAGATAGAGTTTGCAATGGGGTTTCCGGGCTGTAACGGATATGCTTTAGCGTAGTAATAACGCGCTTCAGGCAAACGTTTACGCTTTAGCAGAGGGTAAGCGCGGTAATTGTAAAACTGGGGAGTACCGGGGTATTGTTTTAGCAGCTTGGAAGAAAGCGCAAGGCTGGCAGAGAGCTTCCCTTGAGCGTTGTAAGCCCATAACAAGCCTTCCCATGCGGATAGGTTGTTTGGCTCTGCTAAGGTCAAATTCTGATATTGCTCTTCTGCCGTCAAATAGTTGCCCGCCATCATGTTATCGTAAGCGAGGAGTAATATATCCTGCTGCATGGGTGCTGCTCCGCCTGCTCCCACATCAAAGCCGGGAAGCGGAGGCACACCTTGCGCTAACAAGGTTATGGGCAACAACACTACCACTAAGAGCAATAAACGCATATATTAGCCAAATATCTTGGCGTATTCTTTCACTATCAGGGATTCGGGGTAATACTTCTTCAATAGCACATAGTGCTTGCGGGCATTCTCGGTATCTTTGGAAAGGTAGAGGTTATTTACCAGATATCCACGGATTTCCATGTCCCACGGCGTGATTCTGATGATGGAAAGGTAGTAACTTGCAGCGCCAGCATAATCTTGCTTCATATAGGCTGCATAGGCTGCTTTGCCTAAAATCACGGAATTTTGAGGGTAGCTTTTTAGGATCTGGTCAGCCAATTCGCGCGCATCATCCCATTTACCCAGGGCAAGCTGACAGTTCACGATACCGGTTTGGGCATCCAGACTATGGGCGATGGTATTGGATTTGGTGTAGCTTTTTATGGCTTCGTTATACTTGCCTAAAAGGTATTGCAGCCAGCCGATGCGCAGTTGGTAAAAATCATCATTGGTATCAGTCGCCGCAATCTCTTCCATAATCTGCAAAGCGCGGGTATAATTTTTGGCGGTTTCGGCGTTGTAGGAATCTGTAATCGTGGATTTGCCCACCCCCAGCATCACACCGGATAGCAGGCATAGGATCATTACAATAATCGTAGTTTTCATCTCTATCTCCTCTGTCTTAAAGCATTTAGTATTTATTCTGTCGTTCCTGCACAGGCAGGAATCCAGCCCTGCTATTCCTTGCTTGTCCGATACCGGTTAGAAGCTGTACTGAAGGGGCTTTGATCGGGTTGCATCCCGATGAGATCCCGATCAGATCCCGATCGGCTCAGCTTCGGATAAGCAAGGAAGGGGCAGGTGAGTTTCATTTATTTAATTTCGCCCTTGGCTTCCAGCAGCAGGCGTTTTCCCTTTAGTAGGGATATCTCGCTGATGCCTTTGTATTTATCTATGTTAACGGTGCCGCTGAAGCTATGGAATTTTATACCCAGAATATGGTATGATACTTCACTTTGGATAATAACCTGCTCGCGGGTGGATATAATGCGGGATTTGGTGCTGGCATACAGCAATTGAAACAGGGGTGTGAAAAGCAGGATTAGATGCCTGAAAGCGGGGTTGAGAATAACTGACAGAGCAGGTTCATCGCAGGTGACAAGTTCCTGTTTTTCGCTATAGGGCAGGCGGGAAATAAGCAAGGCAAAGGCAGCTAAGGCACTATTGCGATTACCCTTTAGGGAAAGCGCATTGTAGATACCACGATACACACTGAACTCCAGATTGCTGTTGCGGCTGGAGTGTATCCTAAATGTCCCCCAAAAATCCAGCTCTATCTTCCAGGTTTCTTGCCTTTGGCGTTT
>JALNXT010000020.1 GCA_023230245.1 Candidatus Cloacimonadota bacterium | reverse complement strand
TGGCAGAAAGATTGGCTTCCTTAGGTCAAGATAATCAATAATTCCTTTTACTGTCAAGTCAAAGTTCTTGGCGATGATTCTTTCAATCTCGGCATCGATCTCTTTTCCGCTTCCGAAGGTATCCACCATTAGCGAAACTGGCCTCTGTTCACCGATAACAAAACTGAATTGAATCAGGCATTCTCTAGCCAAGCCACTTGCCACCACGCTTTTAGCAATATGACGCGCCATATAGGCTGCGCTTCTATCCACTTTGGTAGCATCTTTGCCAGAGAAAGCACCGCCACCATGCTGAGCCCAACCGCCATATGTATCCACGATAATCTTACGGCCGGTAAGCCCTGTGTCTGCAGCAGGCCCGCCATCGTGCCAGCGTCCCAGAGGGTTTATTTTAATCTCACAGTTCTTGGTTTCAAAGAAACCTTTGCTCTCTTCCCCAATTTCTGCTATGCTGGGTAGGATCACTTGTTTGTGGATTTCGTGCTTCAGTTCTTCAAACTCGATGGGGCAGATATCGTTATGGTGCGTAGAGATTACGAGCGTTTTCATATCCACAGCTTTGCGGCCGATATAGTGCATGGAAACCTGACTCTTGGCATCGGGCAGCAGGCAGGCTATGGCACCGCTTTTGCGCGCAACCGCCAGATTCTTTAGTAGCTTATGAGCCAGCTCAATGGGGATAGGCATCAGGCTCTTGGTTTGCGAGCAGGCATAGCCAAACATCAAGCCCTGATCTCCGGCGCCGGTATTTTCTTCCAGGGCAAGCTCCTGTTTATGCAGGTAGTTATCTATTATGCAATTGGTGTCAAAACCTTTGTTGGGATTGGTGTAGCCAATATCACGGATAAGCTCACGGATAATCGGTTCAACCTCAATTTTAGCGCGTGATGATATCTCACCGGAAACGATAACTCTGTTTTCGGTGGCCATAGTTTCGCAAGCCACTTTAGAGCGGGGATCTGCACTTAGGTAAGCATCCAGAATCGCATCCGAAATCTGGTCGCAAACCTTGTCGGGATGACCCTCTGCAACGGATTCGGAAGTGAAGATATATCCGCTTTTATCGGGTTTGTCGAGTGCGTGTAGTGCTGTCATTTTATTCTCCTATATTTTCATCTATCGTTTAATACAGGCTTTTTTAAGGCATAAAAAAGCCGGCTGCTAAAGCCGGCGATAGTTATTAAGCCGCGCTTTAGCACATTTATAAAGCGGAGCAAAGGGCAAATTACCGCTTATGTTTATCAACCCAATCACAAGCGACTATCAGCCAATTGTGCATGGGAGCGTTCACTAAAATGAATGGTACACCTTCGGGGATTCGAACCCCGGACCCACTGATTAAGAGTCAGTTGCTCTACCAACTGAGCTAAAGATGCACACAATCAGGGTCATCTTTTTTTAAGCAGGCCGAATGTCAAGGAAAAAGGGGCATTCTTAGCGACCAATGACATCCAACCACTTGGTCTTTTTCTTTAAGTATCTCAAAGAGAACCACAAAACAAAGCCCGTGATGAGAATTAGCATCCAGTAGAAATCAAACTCTACGTAACCTTTTGCTCTCCAATCACCATACTCTTCAAGGATAAACATTGAAGCGATTACTGCAAAGAATCCACTGTACTCTCTGCGTAGTACATTCTTAAAAGAAAAAGGTAGGGGAGAACGTTCATATTGCTTGAACCGCGGAATGATAGCAGGAGTTCGGTCTGCCCAGGCAATGTAGTCATCCCCAAATTTGCCCTTCAGAAAGGCTTCTTCAGCAAACATAATCCTTTCATAATACAGCCAATATAAGGGGATAAAAACCGATATAGACCATAAATGGTGCCCAAACATGACAACACCTAGCATCATAAAGAAGTTCCCTAAATATAGGGGATGCCTCACGATGGAATAAATTCCTGAAGTATTCAGCTTTTCTGCGACTTGCTTTTTGGTATTACGGCCGGACGTGTTGTGAGGAGTATGCCCAATGGTAAATGCCCTGATAAATAAGCCCAGAAAGCTAACGCAGAAACAGATTGCTTCCCAAGCGACATCCCCAGTTTCAGAGTTGCCTAAATACTTGAAATGCATCATGGAAAACATAAGTAATAGTACTAACGATATGGGGAGATAACTTCTCCAGCGAAATAGCCAGTTTCCATCTCTTTCAAATTCTTCTTGTAAAGCCATAATCTACCTCAGTTCTAATTAGAAACATACCCAGAAAAGACACGCTATAACCTACAATGGCTTAAATATTAATCAATTTAAGCCATTGTAAGTTGACTTCTTTGGATTGCTTGTTTAATATTTATCTACTGCTGCTTCCAATTCCTTGAATGCTTGCGATGCTTTAAACTGGTTGTAAAGGGCTTCTTCATTGCGGATGTTATTCACCACAGACTTGTTTATCTCGCCTTTGGGTATTTTTATCTGAGTCCATGTTTTGTAGCGAGTTCCGCCTTTTTCTTGCACTACTCTGGTTTCAATGTTGCCGGGGATGGTACCAGAAAAACGTGCGGAAGAGATAGCTTTCACCACGCTTTGGGTGAGGGCTAAAATCTGGGGATCATTTACTCCAGCTTCTTCTTCGTAGGTTTTAATCATGCCATTCACCTGAATTTCCACATACTGAGCCGCTTCTAACAAAGCATTGGCTTTTGCAGTATTCATCGATGAATTCTCAGAAGCGTTGGTGCCTTGACCATAAGAGCAGACATAAGCAGGTTCGGGCTGTGAAGCCCACCAGGTGGGACGGTAAACCACGTTGCCATCGGGTTTGGGAGCTTTCTTTTTGTTCGAGCCACAGGCAACCATAAACAGGGCAATACTAAGCACAACCAGGATAAGCATAAGTTTACGAAGTTTCATTACTTCCTCCATAGGGAATTTATTTATTCATTGCTCAATTAAGACAACAGCACAAGGCTGGCTGTCTCTAGCTTTATGTCAAGCGATTTGTTGAAATTTACACCTTGGAACTCCTGTCTCCTGGCAGGAGGGGTTTGCCGAAGTCCTCATCGGCAGTGTTTAACTGGCGTCCTCATCAGTTAAACACTCCGGTTAGGACACTGGGGTTTGCGTCCCATTCTTACCTATAGCATTGATTTACATTGACGATAATATAGTAAGCAAATATTATGCGTAAATGGTGCAAGTAATCGTGTCGCATGGTTTTGTAGAGCATATAGGAGTTTTTAGTATGAGATTTTGCTTGTTAGTTTTAACTGTTTTAAGTGCTGTAATTATGATGACCGGATGTGCAGTGATGGATTTGAGCACCCTGGAAACTGCTATGCCCATAGCCCCTGCGAGGGTGCAGGCTTCGGGTTATGTTGCCACCGGGCTTGATCTTGCTTCGGCTGCCGATACGTATCAGTCGCATCATAACCTCCCTAATGATTCAAATGACGAAGATGGTGACTTCTTTTCTTCGCTTAGTGGTTTTAAAGTTGGAATAAGTGTAATGCCCAAGATTGACCTCATTGCCCGCTACTATATATCTGGGGATGGCTTAGACGAAAATGATCTATTCCCCAGCTATAATTACCATCATGAAGACAAAACGACAGGCCTTAAATTAGGCTGCAAGGCACTTATCTATAAGAAGGATAAAAACTATGTGGCATTTATGCCCCTCTATACCAGAGTGAGGGGAGAAAATAAAGAATATTGGAGCACAGCTGAAGGCGGAATCATCCAAGACAATAACTATACAAATCTATACAATTCCGATGGACTTGAGGCGCAAATGCTTTATACCTATAAAGCTGGGCAAATAGTACAATTTACCTTAGCAGGAAAGTATAACTATCACCATTACAGCGAGATATACCGAAACGTGCATTCTAAGGTGTTTCACCTAAGTCACTATGGCATTACGGGTAATATTTGTGTAACTTTCAAACCAGTATTTCTAATGTTTGAACTTGGGCAAGAAATGGTTCCGATTCATAACGGATCTACGAAGAATCAATCGACTGTTGGAATGAGTTTGGGATTTAAGATTTAAGGTTGCTATCTAGAGTGGCGCCCCGATGGGACTAATTATGGCGTTTGTATTAGCACACGCCTCGTGTGCTCACAGCCGAGGCGGCTGTGGATACGCTGCTTGCTTATCCGAAACGGTTCCAAACCGCTACTGAAGCGGTGTTGATCGGGATGTATCCCGATGAGATCCCGATCAGATCCCGATCAGATCCCGATGAACCCCCTTTCGGATGAGCAAGGAAGCGGTATGGAGCTACTTGCGGAGCAGCAGCCACATAAAGAAGGGGCAGCCAAGAAAAGCCGTGATCACACCCACCGGCAGCTCTATGGCAAGCAGATGTTTGGCAGCCATATCGCACACCAGCAGGAAGATAGCGCCTGCCCACAGGGAAAAAAGATAGATTCTACGCTGACCGGAAGGGATGAAAAAACGCACAACATGAGGAATGATCAAACCCACAAAGCCGATAATGCCGGCATAAGCCACACAGATGCCAATCACGATAGAAGTAAGTAAAAACACTTCACGGCGCAAATGCAGCACATTTATGCCCAGAGATCCAGCGTAGATATCGCCATTGCTGAGGATATCGATAGCCGTGGATTTAAAGTACAAATAGGCAAGAATAAGCAAAGAAACCGCCAGCAGAATGGAAAAAGTAAGCCATTCGCCGCTGCTGAAAATACGCCCCAGGTTGCCCATCAAAGTGCCCAAAATGAGGGCGGTGTCTTGCAAATGCAGATACATCAACAGCGAAATCCCCGCGGCGAAAAACATGCCCGCTATAACACCCGAAATCAGCAATCTGCTTTTGTCGAAGCGTCCCTTCTGATGCGCCAGTTTCCACACCAGCAGCATGGTTAAACCGGCTCCCACAAAGCCACCCAAAGGCATCAGGATGATAAAGCCGGAAACTCCCGCCAAAATACTGCCAAAGGCAGAACCGGAGGAGATTCCCAGGATGTACGGCTCTGCCAGTGGGTTTGCCAGCATCAATTGATAGATACTGCCAATTCCCGCCAGCGCCATGCCGGTGAAAAGAGTTAACAGCAAGCGCGGAATCCTCACCTGGCTAATGATGTTAGCACTCGGCGAGCCTATATTCAGATAGATAAATACGATTGTTATGCTAAAGATGAGCCACAGGGCAAGGGTGATTTTGTTTCTCATTTGTCTTTCTGGAAGAATAGTTTTTGCAGGCTACGCATACCGTCTATGCAGCGAGGAGTGGCTCGTTGGATGAGATCGGGATTGATGTCCTTTTCAAAGTAGATGCGTTTGTTGCGGATGGCGGGGATGTCCTGCCAGCCTTTGCGGGAACGGATGTTATTGAGGCTATCCTGCGAGAAGCAGATCATGATATCCGGCTTGGCATTGATCACGGCTTCGGGATTTACCCGTGCATAATCGCGCTCCAGAGTGGGGAATATGTTGTCCCCACCGGCGGCTTCGATCAATTCGCCCACGAACGAAGAATCGGATACGCTCATCAAGGGATCACGGTAGATTTCCAGATAAACTTTGGGTCTGGGTAAGTTGGCACACTTGGCTTTGATAGCTGCCACGGCGGCTTCCATCTGCAACCTCATGTTTTGGGATGCGTTTATCTTGCCTGTAAGCCTGCCCAGTTTAAGGATTTCTTCATTCATGGATTTAAGGCTTTTGGGGTAGAAAACCTGCACATTGTAACCCAGCTTCTTCAGCTCTGCTGCTTGCCCTTCCTGCTCCAATGCGCTGGCAAAGATGATGGCGGGATTAAGCGCAATGATGGCTTCTTTATCGATGGCAGAAAAACTGCCGACTTTGGGCTTGCTGGCAAGAATGGGGGGAAAGTTGCATTCTTCCGTAATGGCAACGATATCCGCCTCTGCACCAAGTGCACAAAGGATTTCTGCCACTTCAGGGGAAAGCACCACATAGCCGGAAGGAGCCTTCGGAACACCCTTTTTACATGACATAATTAACAACAGCAGCAATAGCGATAACACAAGCTTAAAGTATTTCACGGAACCTCATTTGACATCTTATTAATAACGCCCTTGATGCTAAAATGCTGCTAAGATGTCAAGCACAAAATAGTTTATGCTACTAATCTACGCCAAGTAAAACGACAATGCATCACTCAAATCTGAGTACTTGCCTCAAAGTCTTCTCGTAAGTGAGCTATATTATCGATTTTCTAACAAACTCTTTCTCATATCTTTCCACAGCATTGGAGAAGCGCTTGAACGCAACACTAAACTTTGCAGTAATTCACGCTCTATTCCACATATGCCTACTACTCTGTAGAACATGCGGTCTCTGTATCGTGCTACATTAAAATGAGTATAGGTAGTGTCAGCAGTTGCTCCATGGAAATAGTAATCATCCGCTGGACTGTCTGGTTTTTCGCTATATAGAACAAGGTAAACATCTGCAGGGGTAGGCACAGCGTTATACAAAATCGTAAAAGGCTCCCAGGACAGCAAAGCATTATAACCGATAACCTGTATAGAAACATTTCCTTGTTGTACTACAGGGTAATCAATCACATTGGCTGATAATGCCAAGCTTAGAACGGGTTGGTTTGTGGAATTATTGGTTATGAGGATAGTGTTCTCTATTAATCCCAATTGTGTGGGTTCAAACCATACAGTAACAGTAAGGTGGTTTCCAGGTAGAATGGGTTGAGCCATGTTAGTGCATTCCCAGTCAAATAGTTCGGAAGCTAAATCAAAACTAATATCTGAGATCGTCAGTGGGATGTTTCCAGTATTAGACAATATTATCTCTCTGCTTATAGGAGCTGAGTTAATATAGCACTGTCCAAAGCTAACCTGTGATAAAGGTTCCGATGCAATAACGGCAGTTCCAGCTAATACTTCAGCAGTAAGATTTATGTTTATCATAGGCTGGTTTTCGGAATTGTTTAGTATCTCAAGAGTTGCAGAATGGATACCTATAAGAGAAGGATTAAAACTAAGCAACAGGGTTGCGGTGCTATCAACAGGGATGCTCTGGTTTATTTGCTCAAACTCAAAATCGAATAGAGCTCCTTCCTGCTCGATGGAAATACTTGAAATTAACAGCGGAGCATAACCGGTGTTAGTGAAGGTTATTTCACGATTTATAGTTGATGAACCAACGATAGCATCTCCGAAGCTAATGTCACCTTCCGGATCGATATTTATCAGGGATGTATAGGCTAACACCGTTGCATAGAACTCTATGGACAGTAAGGGATTGTTCCCAGAATTGTTGGTGATAATGAGAGTATCGGCTTGAGCACCGATTACCGAGGGAATGAAGCTAACTACGATGGTTACGCTGCTATCAGGTAAAATATCCTGCTCTAGCAGACTAAACTCCCAATTGAAGCTGGAATCAATTCCCTGGAAAGCAATATCGGAAATCTGCAGAGGCAAATATCCATTATTGGTGATGAGAATTTCAGTAAATAAGGTGTCCGAAGAAACTGGCAATAGCCCAAAATCATATTCTGTATCGGGAAGCGCAGTTATCAACGGCTCAATGCCTACAACGTTTGCATGAAGATTAAGATTTAGAACAGGAGTTGCTTGAGAATTGCTTACTATTACAAGAGCATTATCCTGTATCCCAACTACCGAAGGAGTGAAATGAACGGTAATCGTAGATGAGGTATTGGGAAGGATTTCTTGATTTAGGTCGTCGAACTCGAATTCATATACATCAGTTACAGTTTCAAATGATAAATCAGATATAACAAGAGAAGCCGAACCCGTATTGGTAATGGTAACATCACTGGCAACTGGTGCAGAATTGTGTACAATATCACCGAAATCTAACAAGTCTGAGGGATTAACATCAATTTGAGCAACTAACTGATCATCGGTTTCATAGGCTCCGATATCAATTACAGTGCTAATAATTCTTGGTGATCCGTTGATATCAAATGGATACTCTGAGATATCTGTATCAGGATTACCAGTGTTAACACATGGTGATGATAGTTGCAGACCCCAATCTGCTAAAAGAGCATCATAAGAAACACCGTAGCTGGTGGTCGGTGAATTGAATAAAGGGTTAGCATTGATGTTATCAGCATACACGCCTGAATAAACCACTCCAGCACTGGTACCGAATGCTGAGCTACCTCCAGCAACATCGCAAAATTGGAAACTGGGTGTAGAATTATCATACAAATAAAGCTCATTGCCAATGGGTGCAGAATTATTCCACAAGATAGTGTTTGTATAGGCGGAATTGCTGCCGATAGCATAGATGGCACCGCCCTGAGAAAATGCTCGGTTGTTGGCTATGGTGGAATTAATTATATTAATACTCGAATTCGAATACAGAGCACCACCTCTTTGGCTGGCAGTGTTGTTGGCAATCAAGTTATTATGAAGATTACCCGTGGAAGTGATATGGTAAATCCCACCTCCCCAGTTGGTTGCAACGTTGTTAGTGATTTTGTTGTTTTTAAAGGCAATAGCAGAGCAGTTCTGCATGCTTATTCCGCCTCCGTTGTAACCTGAATTTGAAGCTATGATGTTATCTAAAAGTATTGGATCCACAATTGAAATCAAACTGATCCCACCGCCGCGCATCTGTATGCTATTGGCATTATTATTCTGAATCACGTTGTTTTCCAAAGACAACTGACCTGCATTTTGATATAAACCTCCGCCGTGTTTGGAAGAAAAATTGTGAGAAAGGATGCTGTTAGAGACAGATATCTGGGATGATTCAGATGATACTCCACCTCCAGAACCTGTAGCTTGATTGTATTCAAGTGAAAGCATATCTCCGCTTACGCTAGAATTGAATACATATAATCCTGCACCATCTCCTGCTGAAAAGCTGTTGTTGATTGCTACACTCGATAAATCGACATCAGAATTAAGGATGGCTATTCCTCCGCCATTTAAGTTTTTAGAGTTTGTAACATATCCATTTAGTAAGGTAATGTCCTGAATAGAAACGCCATGAACCGCATCGCAAGTGATAATACGGGTTGGGAATAAAGCACTTGCACCTGCATCAATGACAGTGTTTTCAATTCCATCACCCTTCAATGTAATCCAATCTACCAATTGTAAAGGAAAACTCTCACCCGTGAAATCTGCTGAATATATACCAGATGCTACATGAATAGTGATAGGGTTTTCTTCTGTGCCATAGGCAAGACTAAGTGCGTAATTAACAGATTTGAAGGGGCTTTCGGGGCTTAGGCCTGTATTTGATATATTATTGCCATTAGTAGAAACATACAAATCTGCATTTATTGCCTCGCGCGTTCCCGAACTACCCTGATATTTCACTGGATTTGTGGTTGTAGCCCAATAGGTGGATAGGGTGGTATCTGCAGAGCAGAATACTTCAAATTGACAGTTCTCAGCCTGTATCTCATCACGAGTATGAGATGCATTAATATACATATCCTTGCCAATATCTGCCATATTTCGGAGAAAGACATTCCCACCGGGATTTATCTCATCTTCAGTAACAACCCCACCCCAATTGGGTCCACTAAGAAATGCGTAACTTCCTCCACCCTCATCATCGGCTTCATTATCAACTATTATATTGGCTGTAAAGATGGGGTTTGACTGCTTGATGTAAATTCCACCTCCCACGCGTTTCTGGACAATCGAACTGCCAACAGTTTCATTTATCAACCAACCTCTCCCGTTTCTGATAGTAAAACCAACGATATATGGGGTTTGATAGGGATTTGTACCAGGTAAGATAGCTATCACACTTGCCATGTCCGGATTTCTTATCTGGCTTCCGTCAATTATGGTGTTGGCAATATGCAGAGTGTCACCATCGGCAAAGTAATTACTTGCTAAAGTAACTTCTTTCCCTGTGATTTGTAAGTTCTCATAGTACACGCCATCATCTACTAAAATGCAATTTCCAGGATTAGAGGCATTGATTGCTGCTTGGATTGTCGGGTATTGCAGAGGAACACGCAATGCTAAACCAGTTCCAGAAAGAGATACCTGCAGCAGAGGGTTATTGCCGGAGCTGTTGGAAATAGTTAGGGTATCTGTAACGGCACCTAATAAGCTTGGATGAAACTGGACAAGCAGGATTTCTGTTTGTCCTGGGCTCAATAACGATCTGCCAGAGCGGCTTTGGTAAGAAAAACTCTTGTCGCTTGAGAGCGTTATCTGGCTAATCTCCAAAGGAATAGATCCTATATTCTGGTATGATAATTCCACCCATGAGGATTGCTCACCAATGTTAACAGAGCCAAAGTCCATTGTTGGAGAACTGAGTAATGCTATAACAGGAAGGTTTGAGCTTACCGTGATATAGTTGGTTTTTAGCTCAGTTCTGGTAGAATCATATGAGTTAGTTACCTTGAGTGATACAGAGTAAACTCCCGCAGTTTGGTAAATGTGCAAGGGGTTTTGAAGGTCTGATGTAAGGCCATCTCCAAAACTCCAAAGTCGAGTAGTAACTGTACCGGACCCCGCAGTGGATAAATCTGTGAATTGAACTGATAGAGGTTCCATCCCTTCCGTAATATTGGCACTGAATTGCGCTGTTGGGGGATAAATTGTGGGAGTAATAATGAACATATTGTCTGAAATATCGTAAACCGTGGTAGGTGCAGTAGAGCTTTTCACTCTAACCTTACAGTTTGTTGAAGGGGCATTAGGAATTGTCCATGCGTAACTACCTATTGTGGCATTATAAGCAGTTGTGACTAATGGAAGCCAGGTAGAACCATTGTTTATCGAATAGTCTATCAGGATAAAAGAAACAGCTGAAGTAACCGTCCATTGAATGTTATAGATGTCTCCTACGGTAATGGTTTCTCCTCCATTGGGGGCTGTTACTATGATCGGAGGCCTTATGGTAAAGAGATTGTCGCTATCATCATAAACAGTGCTTGCGGCAACATCCAGAACTCTTACTCGGCACTCATATGAAGTTATAGTGGGAGCAGTCCATGCGTACGAACTGGGGGTGGCTGCTAGGCTTGTTACAATATTAATCCAGGTAGCACCACCATCCTTGGAGTATTGAAGCTTCACATTGGCAATGTTTGCATATGTCCATCTGATTGTGTGGCTGGCTCCTGTGGTAATTACTTCACTTCCGTTGGGGGATGTGAGTTGTAAACTACAAATGCTGAAGTCAGAATTGCTTAAATCGTTAATTGTAGGATCACTCATCAAGGAGATTCTTATCTTGCAAGTAGAGGTAGAAATGCTGGGAACAGCCCAAGCATATGTCCCCGCAGAAGGGGATACATTGGAACTGATTGTAGTGTAATCCGTCCCGTTAGTTGAATATTCCAAGAGCAACCCACTGGTTAGATATTGTTGAGTCCAAGTAATGTTACATGGTTTTCCACTCTGTAAGCGAATCCCTGTTGTTGAAGGATATGTAACATCCAAGGAAGAAACCGTGAATGGATTGTCAGTTTTATCGAAGACTGATTCATCACTGTTGAGATGAATTTTGATCCGGTATTGGTCAGAGGGAGTTGCTGAAGTTGGAATTGCCCAAGCGTAAGTTTGAGCAGACCCAAGTATGGAGGCGATAGATGTC
>JALNXT010000417.1 GCA_023230245.1 Candidatus Cloacimonadota bacterium | reverse complement strand
GCTTAGCTCTGCTTCTGTGTTAGTAGCTTTAATATTAATGTTTATCGGGGCTTCTCCGGGTTCAACGGGAGGCGGTGTGAAGACAACCACCATTACCGTACTGATGCTATCGGTTACTTCCATGCTACGGGGACGGAGGGATTTAAGCATCTTTAACCGGAAGATAGCCGTTTCAAATGCACGGGAAGCAACAACTTTGCTAACTATTTCTGCCTCAGTGATCTTTGTTATTGTGTTTCTCCTAATGTTGGTGGAACCCTTCTCTTTCGAAAAGATAATCTTTGAGGCAATATCAGCTTTTGGAACAGTAGGTCTCTCCATGGGGATAACTAGTGATCTTAGCTACACGGGGAAGGCTTTGATAACCCTTTTGATGTACATCGGGCGAATCGGCCCACTAACCATGATTTATGCCCTTTCCATGCGGAAAAGGCAACCCAATATTAGCTTTGCCGAAGAAAATATAGCGATCGGCTAAGGAGAAATTTAGTATGGCTCGATATGCAGTTATTGGTCTTGGACGTTTTGGTATGACCGTTGCCAAGATTCTGGCGGAAAACGGTATGGAAGTAATAGCTATAGACAAAAAACAAGAATTGGTGGATGAAATAAGCGGTGCTGTAACCTCCGCTATTTGCATGGACAGCACCGATGAAGTTTCATTGCGCTCTCAAAACCTCAATGAAGCTGATGCGGTAATCGTGGGTATCGGCAGAGATATTCAGGGCTGTATTCTCACTTCTGCACTGCTAAAGAAGATTGGGGTCGGCATTATCTATGCCAAGGTGGAAAGCCAGCTTCATGGAAGAATACTTAGCCTGATCGGCGTTCAGCATACCCTGCTGCCCGAAGAAATGATCGGCAACCAGCTCGCAAAAACCCTCATCTCCCGCAATATTCTAGAATATGTAAACCTTTCCAGCGGGCATATCGTGGTAGAAATGATCGCCCCTAGAGAATTCGTGGGTCGCCCTCTGCAAGAAATAGCACTGCCAACTCAACGCGGAGTGAATGTAATAGCAATTAAATACAACTACCTTTCTGTTACGGATGATGGCCGCAATGTAATAGAGAAAAGACTCAATGATATGCCCGGTGCGAATGATCTCATCAACGAAGGTGATGTGCTTATTCTGCTTGGCCCCAAGGGTAATATCGATAAGCTTATTTATGATACGGCTGTAAACAAGGATTAGGATATGAAACGCTCTATTAAATCCAAATACCACGTAATGATTGCGGTCCTCTTTGGATTGATTATCATGCAAACTGCCATTCTGTTATTGGCAGTAAGCCGCGCAAAAAGCCTCTATAGCCTTGCTACAGATATTCATTCCATTGTGATAGTATTCGTATTCTTGATATTTGTGTATATCGTAATTTTGTATAACTATATACCTTACAAATTGCGCCGTGCCATGAAGGAATTGGGTACTTTGGTGGATAGTATCTCCAGTGGTAATTATCAGATTGATATCGATAGCTCTACCTACGATCAGGATCAGGATTTCCAGGATTTAGTGTTTGCGCTGGATAAAATGCTAGGGATTATTATGCGCTTTGATCAGGCGAAGGGAGATAAAATATTCGAGCACCACCAGCGCTTGCAGTTGTTGATCAACCTCTTACCTCAATCCATTCTGATCACCGGAGCTAACGGGGATGTTGTGTACTGCAACGAAAACTTGCGCAAGCGTCTTCCCATGATCTCTGAGATGGTGAATCTGAACGAACTGATTTTGAAGGACGACTATCATGCCAGAATGATTGCTGTGATTTTAGATGCACTGCGCTATGGAAACAACATCTATGATGTATTGGTGGAAGATTTGATTTACTTGGGGAAAGTGCGGATCAATGGCTCCATAGTCCGCAACCGCAAGGGTATATCAACCGGCGCAGTATATGTTTTAGACTTTATGGATAATGAAAAACAGGATTAAGATTATCTGCGAAACTCCAGAAATACAGAGGCTGGATAAATACCTGATGGAGCTAAATATCCAGGAGCTATATTCTCGCAGCTTCGTTGAAAGGCTGATTGAAGAAGACAGAATACTGGTAAACTGCGTCCCTGTGAAAAAAAGCTACCCGCTGAAGACAGGCGATGAGATTTGGCTGGATTTACCTGAACCCGTGCCCATGGAAGTATATGCCCAGGATATCCCGCTCGATGTAGCCTATGAAGATGACGATTTGGCGATTATCAACAAAGCCCATGGGATGATTGTGCATCCGGGCTTTGGCAATCCAGACGGAACATTGGTAAACGCCATCATGTACCGCTTTGGCGAAAACCTGTCAAGCGGAAGTGAATGCAACCGTCCCGGCATCGTGCACCGCTTGGATAGAGGAACTTCGGGCTTGATTATTATTGCCAAGAACGATGCAGCACAGGCAAAGCTTTCCGAGTTGTTTGCCAAGCGGAAGATCAAGAAAACATATCTGGCGATTACTGCGGGTGTGCCTGATCCCGAAAGCGGAACGATTGAAACCTACATCAAGCGTAGCAGCCACAAT
>JALNXT010000416.1 GCA_023230245.1 Candidatus Cloacimonadota bacterium | reverse complement strand
GCGATGTTTGAGCTGCTAAGAGCCAGATTCGCCCATGGCTATCAGGCGATTCCCAATCCGCTGAAAGCAGCGATACACCCGTCTTTCCCCGGATTGCCCAGTATTCTGCGGGCTGATGAACAAGATTTTGCCGCAGCAGCAAAGCTGTGTCCCACGGGTGCAATCGGGAAGCTTTATCTGGATTTGGGCAAATGTAGTTTCTGTGGAGCATGTAGCAGGAAGTTTCCCGATACCTTCGTCTTTAATCCGGATTACCGTATGTCGAGCAGCAGCAGAGACGGTTTAATTATCAAATGGGATGAAGACAAACAGGCAAGCTCGGTGCCAAGAGTAGAAGTGAACCTTATGCTAAACAAGCATTTCCGCCTTTCCTTTGCGATGAGAAATGTGTCGGCAGGAGGCTGTAATGCTTGCGAACTGGAGCTGGGTGCTACTTCCAATGTAAACTTTGATATGGGACGCTATGGGCTGGAAGTGGTGGCATCCCCGCGCCATGCCGATGCCTTGATCTTAACGGGGCCAATCTCTGCCAATATGGCTGCGGCTTTTAGGGTTACCTGGGAAGCTATTCCCGAGCCTAAAGTGTTGATCTTGAGCGGAGCTTGTGCGATAAGCGGCGGGTTATTTGCCGATAGTAAAGCTATAGACCGCAGTGTTTTAAGCGGGATAGAGCCTGCCTTGTACATCCCTGGATGTCCTGCGCATCCGCTAAGCATTATTCACGGCATTATGTCCTTACTGGGTAGGGTGAAATGATCGCCTACGGTTTAGCCTTACAGCTTTTTGCCATGCTATTTGTGCTGCTGGAATCGTCTCTGAAAAGAGCAAAGATAGGGTTTGGGTTCACACTCTTGAGTATCGCAGCTTCGCTATTGCTGTTAGCGGGTTATACAAACGTGCTTTTTAGCCATGCCGAGCTTAGTTATGTGCTAACTCTACCGTCTTTTATGGGCAACGCTGATATCGTTATCGATGCCTTTGCCGCCTTTATGGGGCTGATCTTTGCCTTTGGCTCAATTTGGGGCATTATCTACGCACACGCTTATATAAAAGCTCATCGCGAGGAAGGAACCGCCTCGCATCTCTTCTTTTTAGCGCTGATGCTGCTGAGTATGCATCTCGTTTTGATGCTGCGCCATAGCCTATTGTTTATGATTGCTTGGGAACTGATGAGCCTCTCTTCTTTCTTTGCCATTCTTTACGATCGTCACAGCCAGGAAACCCTCGCCTCTGCGCTCTATTACTTCGTGATGATGCACCTCGGAGCAGCGGTGTTGCTGCTTGGTTTTGGGCTGCTATACATGCAGAGCGGGACGCTAAACTTCGGTGCACAGCCTATCTATGGCTTGGCGAAATGGCTTTTGCTGATCGGCTTTGCCTTCAAGGCAGGCTTCTTTCCTTTCTATTCCTGGCTTCCCAAGGCACATCCGGTGGCACCGGCGCATCTTTCGGGCATGATGTCTGGCTTGATGATAAAAACGGGCATCTTTGGGATCGTGATGGTGTTGCTGCGCAGTTCCTGGCAGCCTTATGAGATATATATACTATTGGCGATTGCGTTGATTACGGCGTTTAACGGCGTAATCCACGCCCTTGCCGAAGTTAACATCAAAAAGGCGTTGGCATATTCGTCCATAGAGAATATCGGCATTATCGGGATAGCTTTATCTCTGTGGCTCATGGGTTTGCAGACAAACAATGCCATGATGGCAAGCTTGGGCTTTGCCTCTGCGATGCTGCATCTATTAAACCATTCTCTTTTTAAGCCTTTGCTGTTTTATTTAAGTGGGAATGTTTTAGTCGCTACTCATAGCCTGCATCAAGATAGTCTGGGCGGTTTGGGCAAGAACATGCCACGCACGGCGGGTTTATTTATGATGGGTAGCGCAGCAATATCGGCTTTACCTTTGATGAACGGCTTTATCTCGGAATTCGGCATCTTCCTCAGCAGCATAAACGGCTTTATAATTAGCAATTTAAGCAGCACTCTATTCGCCGTGGTAACGGGTGCAGGCTTAGCCTTTGTGAGTGCGCTGGCGCTGATCGCATTTAGTAAAAACTACAGTATCGTCTTTGGTGGAGAACCGCGCAGCAAAGCAGCCGCAGATGCACACGAAGTATCTATCGGGATGCTTGTAAGTCCCTTTATCTTAGCGGCAATGTGCTTATTATTAGGACTTTTTGGCGGAGCAGCATTGCTGATTGTTCGCCCCTTAGAGCAGATGTTCGGCTTAGATCCCGCAGTGCTAAACAATTTCAGCCGCGTGCTTAACAGCATGAGCGTGGTGATGTTGATGCTGCTTATCTCTTTTGCGGTGCTATACCTGTTGAAGCGTAGATTATCGCATATCACCAAGGCAGGTACCTGGGGCTGTGCCTACCCCAAGCCAAATCCCCGCATGCAATATACCGGGCTGGCTTTTATCAATCCGCTGGCTTACTTTTTGAAGCCATTTGTGCGCACCGAACTTACCACAAGCAAGCCGGAAGGCTATTTCCCGCAGCAGGTGGAACATCAGGAA
>JALNXT010000415.1 GCA_023230245.1 Candidatus Cloacimonadota bacterium | reverse complement strand
CTCCTCGTTCCAGTTGGTCAGCCTCTCCACAAAGACAGTAGCCTGCACCCCGTACTTCTCATCCTTCTTCAAGGAGAGTTTTCCGTGAACCGAGATGCAGGTTCCTTTCTCCACCTTAACCCACTCAGTCATCTTTCCGGAGACGAAGACGTTGATATACTGCACCCCGTACTCCTTGCTCTGATAGTCGGCAAGGGAGAAGGATGTGTACGCTATCCCCTTCGCCGTTGTACCCGTCCTTGGCTCACCAGCTACCCGTCCTTCAACTGTAATCCTATTCACCTGTACCACTCCTCCTTTGATAATCCATTGAGCTCCTGATGTGCCGTGTGGCCTCTTCTATCGCAAGGTCCATATCCCCTGACCACCATTTATAATCAACCCGTATCGCCGGCGTGCTGTTGCTGTCAATGACATGGACGCTCATCCCTGAATCGGATGCGAATTCGAGGAACCGCTTGATGGGTGCGCCTACCCCTTGATGCAGCTTCGGGAGATAGACCGTGACGTTGTTCATCCTCCAAGCACCTCCCTCATCTCATGCCCGAGATCGGTGAGGCGTTCTATAGCCCTGCTTCTCCAGCATCCGTTGAAGTCGTCCTGGATTATTGAGAACTCGTTCGCCTGACACTCTTCCAGACCGGGGCAGCCCCCACAGAAGAGGTCGATGTTTCTGTTGTCCATGAAAATAAACTCAACAATTCTTTCAGCCAGAGTATCCCTGCTCATAGTCTTCCCTCCCTATATGATGAGTTGATATGTCTTTCCATTTTGTCTGACCTTCCCCATCTCCAAAAGAGAATCCAATATCGGAATGATCTCTCCCTTCTTCCGGTGTGTGTACCGCATGATGTCCCGGAACTCTATCCAGAGGTGTCCATTCGCGTGGAGCTGCTGCATCTTGTTCATAACTTCAATGAGAATTTTGTCGTCCCTGTTCATCGGGACGCTTCCAAGAATATCAAGGATTGAAATCCTGAGTATCCTTATAGCGTTGATGGCACATTCCATCGCCTCCACGGGGATCTGTCCTCCCCATTCCCCCATCGATACAGCGTAAAGAGTTGCCAGCTTCAGCCCCACCGCCTGATACCTTGTGAAGGCGGCGCTGAGTTCTATGAGATATTCACTCTCCGATGCTATCTTGTCCAACTCCCGTTTGAGCTCGTGGCGCAGCTCTCCGAGGGAGTCGATCTCGAACCGGACAGGGTGCAGCTCGCCGAGAGACTTCGCAAATCCAATGAGCTTTGATTCCCATTGACGGTCAACCTCACCGGGCGTATCCATCTCAAAGTCCTTGGAGGTGTAGGGAACGAATAGTGTTCTGGCAAGGAACCCTCCCCTGAGATCCGCCTTGACGTCCTTCTTATCCAGCATCCAGTCAATGTTTGTCCCGCCGAGAATGGAGAGGCAGGGGTTCTCGACATTAAACTCTCCGCCCTTGAGCAGCCTTTTGTAGGAATCAGGACAGTCATACATATCCGCCAGCATGTCCTTGATTCCAGACATGTACTCCTTGTCAAACTGAGAGAGAGCGGATCCAAACTCCGACCAGACGAAGCATCCCTGTGGCTCCCTGCTCAGAATCTCAACAAGCATCTCCCGCGAGAAGTCGTCCGGAAGGAGAGATACGTTGGCGTTGTCCATGAGATCCCTTGCAATATTGATGGCCGTCGTCTTGCGGTAGACGGATGATGGGGCCACGAGGACAGTCCAAATATTGGGGTAGAGGGGCCTGCCCCCGAACCCTTGAACGCAGGCCCTCCTCCTCACTGATGACGATATTGCTGTAAGCCCGCTGAATAGATGGAATACTGTAGGGGCATCAGTCAGCGTCTTTGCAAAGTCTACGTAGTCCCGCAAGAACCCTCTCTGCGGTATGGCGAGCGATACCAAGGCCTTGAGTCTTTTGTCTCTTTCGTCGAAAGGGATTTGGACTGGCAGCTACCTCTGGAGCCGCCACCTGCCACGCAAGACCAGCGGGAGATTTTACCCCGCACACTCTTCCGCAATCCCAGTACCCCTTGATCCGGGCACAGGTGATGGGAGCCGAATCATCGAGGGCATGAAGGATCTTTCTGTCCGTCTCCGATGGAGAGTACCTTGGGTATCTCCTTGATATTTCGTGGATGTATCTCGGACTCCTATGGAACCCACATACGTTGGATATCCATGCGTACCATTCGGGTTCCGATAAGGTGGAGGCCTGATCCTCGCAGTGTTTAAGAAAGGGGCACCGGCTCACCATCATCCGTATCTCTTCGGGGGTCTCTGAGGATATTGGCATCTTCTCCGGAGCGTAGATCTCCGGGCCCAGCTCACGAAGTTCTTCCTCCGTCAGATCCGGCAGCTTCCAGTTCTGATACTTGAGTTCGACTACGCGGGCTGGCTGGTACTTCAGGTTCTTTGTATTCGGAACCCTCAGTATCCGTGCCGTATCGCAGGCTGCCCGATCTCCGCCAATCCTCTTCGCGAGCTCCTTCATTGAGGAGATGAGAAGATTCTTTCCCTCTGTCGTGCTTGCG
>JALNXT010000414.1 GCA_023230245.1 Candidatus Cloacimonadota bacterium | reverse complement strand
AAACAGCTAGAGAAGCGAAGAAAAAACGCCTGTTATTATTGAACGATATATGCAGGTCGTTGTCTGCCTGTGTGTTGCTTCTTCACCCTTCCACTTTAACAATCATATACTTCAGCAGGATTAGAATCCTGCTCTACACACGCAGCAATTAAGCACTTTTTCACTCATGTAGTTCAGCAGGATTAGAATCCTGCTCTACGTCCTTGCACTTTCGCAGGAACGGCGTCCTGCGCTACAGTTCAGCAGGATTAGAATCCTGCTCTACGATCTTGCACTTCAGCAGGATTGGAATCCTGCTCTACACACGCCAGCACGCCAGCACGCCAACACGCCAGTACGTCAGTACCTACTACTCCATCGCCAATAGTAGTGCTTCAGGAGTGGCAGGAAAGCATAATACCGCATCTGGCTTTACTTCCCGCACTGCTGCTTGCAAGGCGAAGAATACCGCCAAACCGTAGATTAAAGGTGGTTCACCCGTCGCTTTGGAGCCGAATACACTTGCTTCTTTGGAAAGGGAAGCGAACATCTCCACACTTAGCTTTTCCGGTAGGTCCCGAATGCCGGGAATCTTGTATGTGGAAGGGTTTACGCTTGTGTAGCGTCCCTTATTGTCCCAAACCAAATCCTCCATAGTACACCAGCCATAGCCCTGGATGGCAGCACCGACAATCTGTCCCATATCTACTTCGGGGTGAAGGCTTTGTCCATTTTCGTGCACGATTACAAGCTGTTTTAAGGTGTGCTCACCCATTCTGCAATCCAGTTCCACTTCCGCCAGCGCAGCCCCATAAACGAAATAATGGAAAGGATGCCCTTTGCCAATTTCCCTATCGAACCATAAATCCGGAGTGCGATAATAACCATAAGCCCCTAATGGAATCCGCTCTGTATAGGCAAAGGCGATAAGGTCTTTGAAAGGCAAACCACAAAAGGGCTTATCAAGCGGATAAACTTGGTTATCGGCGAATACCACGTCCTCTGCTTGCACGTCAACACCGCAGTTTTGTCCCAGCAGTTTTGCTGCCGTATCTCGAAGTTGTTCACGTATCTTTTCTGCGGCGATGCGGGCAGCATTACCATTGATATCTGATCCGGTGGATGCTGCTGTGGGAGAGGCATTGCCGACTCTTTGGGTGTTGCTGCTCTCCACTCTAATCTGCTCCACGGGAATACCAAGCACCTTAGAGACAACCACTGCAACTTTGGTACTAAGCTCCTGCCCCATTTCCACCCCGCCAGTGCTAACGGAAACGCTGCCGTCGATATACACCCAGATGAGGGCAGAGCCTTGGTTTAAGAGCGCGGTGGTGAAGGAAATGCCAAATTTAACAGGTGTAATAGCAAGACCACGTTTATGGTTTTTGTGGCTGGCATTGAATTCTGTCACTTCGGCTTGCAGTTTGAAATAATCCGATTTATCGCTCAGTTTGTCATATATCTCCAGCATCTGGCATTCTTTAATCTTTTGTTCATAAGGGGTTAAATCACCATTTTTATATGCATTTAGCTTGCGGATTTCAAGTGCATCAAGCCCCAGTTTTTGGGCGATCTGCTCGATTATGGATTCTATTACAAAGATGCCCTGCGGAGCTCCAAACCCACGGAAAGCGGTATTGGGAGGCAGGTTAGTACGGCAAGCACGTCCACGGATGCGCATGTTGGGGATGTGATAGGTGTTATCCGCATGGAACATAGCTCGTTCCAAAATGGCTATAGAAAGATCGGCATAAGCCCCACCATTGGCAAGTAATTGGACATCATATGCTAATATCTTACCATTGGGGTCATACGCCACTTTCCAAAGGCTGGTGAAGGGGTGGCGTTTGCCCGTGGCACGCATGTCCTCTTCGCGATTCAGCTTTACCTGCACAGGTTTTTTGCAAATGTAGGCACCCAAAGCCGCCATGCAAGCCCAAATAGTGGCTGCACGCTCTTTACCGCCACAAGCTCCTCCCAAACGAGGCACATCTACCACGATGTCATGGGCAGGAATACCGAGCAGGTGCGAAACCACTTCCTGCACCTCCATGGTACTCTGGGTGGCGCAATACAGCAGCAACCGGCTATCTTCAAAAGGGATAGCGCGGGTACGCTGACCTTCCATGTAAAAATGCTCTTGTCCGGCACTATCCGTAACGCCTTCTAATATGTGTTTTGCAGTTGCGAAAACGGCATCTACATCTCCGCTGGCAATGCTACGCTCCGGAACATACCACTCCTTGGCTGCATCGGCTTCCGCGGCAGTAAGAATAAGCGGTAGTTCCTGCACTTCAAGGGTGATAAGCTTCGCTGCGGCTTCTGCGATCAGTTCATCTTCTGAGAGCACCATCGCCAAAGGCTGATAAGCATACATAATCGTATCAGTTGGGAACAAAGGCTCATCTTTAATCACGTGCCCAATCTGGTTCACACCGGGGATATCTTGCGCAGTCAACACTCTGTAAACCCCGGGATAGGCAGCAGCTTGGCTAATATCAAGCTTCAGGATACTGCCATGAGCGATAGGAGAGAAGAAAAACCTGG
>JALNXT010000413.1 GCA_023230245.1 Candidatus Cloacimonadota bacterium | reverse complement strand
AGATAGGAGTTCCGGTGTCCTCGCCGGAAAGGTTTGCCGAAGTCCTCTTCGGCATTTTGTTTGCTACCAGAGTGGACTCCAGTGCACCTTGCCTGTGAAGACACAGGCTTTCCTTTCGAATGCTCACAAAAAAACGCAGGAAGCTATTTCCTGCGTTGTAATTATAGGCTGACTCTATCAGAGTTTCTTGTGGCAAAGCCACCAGTCATAGCATTCAAATTCACCGGCTTTGGCTTGCTCCAAACGCTTCTTGGCGGTTGCTACATCCGTGGCGGGCGGGATGATCACATGATCGCTCAAGAAATCGTTATTTGGCCAGTTAGCAGGCATCGCAACCTTATTCTTATCGGCAACTTGCATCGCCTTCACGCAGCGAAGAATCTCTTCCATGTTTCTGCCCAATTCTTGGGGATAATACAGCATGATGCGGATAAATCCTTCTGCATCCACGATAAACACCGCACGCACGGTATTGGTGCCTTTCCCGGGATGAATTAGCCCGAGTTTATTGGCTACTGCGCCGGTATCGGCGATGATGGGGAATTCGATTTCCACTTTCAGGTTTTCGTGAATCCATTCTTCCCATTTGATATGGGCAAAAACCTGGTCAACACTCATGCCGATCAGTTCACAATTAAGCTCACGGAATTTGGCATAGCGGTTTTGAAATGCTACGAATTCGGTGGTGCAAACGGGGGTGAAATCTGCCGGATGGCTGAATAATACGAACCACTTGCCTTTCATATCTGCCGGTAGAGACATCTTGCCTCTGGTTGTCTGTACCATCATTTCGGGGAATTTGTCGCCCAATAGGGGTATTCCTTGTTGTACGTTATCTGCCATTTTACTCTCCTTTGCCTTAAAATAAGGCAACTGTTTTTATTAGATAGTATAGCCTGTTCGCCAGCTTAAACAAGCGAACTTCTTTAGCTGTTCTTGCCACTGCGCCAGGTTATTCTGCCTCCACTTTGGCGATGATTTTCTCTACTGCGGTCATCAGTTTTTGGGCATTGGGAAGCTTGTTATAATCATAAATATACGCTTTCCCTTTGTCGCTGGCGATGCCGATATTGGGGTCAATCTCCAGCTCTGCCAGCAAATCCAGATTCTTTTCGAAGATCAGTTCGCCGATTTTGTTGCCGGCGAAGATTTCGGTGGATTTATTGCAATGCGGGCAGACGAAATACTTCATATTCTCTACGATTCCCAAAATGGGGACATTCATCTTTTCTGCGAAGGAAATACTCTTTTTAACATCGAGCAGAGCCAAATCCTGGGGAGTAGTTACCACCACCGTGCCATCCACTTTCTCAAGTGTCTGGATTATCGATAGAGCTTCATCACCGGTACCGGGAGGGCAATCAACCACCAGATAATCCAGCTCTTCCCACTGGAAATCAGTAAAGAACTGCTTGATCAGAGCCATCTTCAGAGGCCCACGCCAAATAAGCGCACTGCTCTCTTCCGTAAGCATGGTTGCCACTGTAAGCACACTAAGATTGGAGAGCACCTTAATCGGCACCGGCATATCGCCTGCTTCGTTCAAAGAAAAGGGTATGCCTTCGATATTCATGAGCTTGGCAAGGGAAGGACCGTGAATATCCACATCCAGTAAACCTACCTTTTTGCCTTGTAATGCCAAGCCATAAGCCAGGTTTACCGCGATGAAGCTTTTACCCACACCGCCCTTTCCACTCATCACCACGATCCGGTGTTTAATTCTGCTCAGGTTGTCTTTTAAGTTTTGTTCTTTCTTGTTGTTATCTTCCATGTTATCCACTCTTTTTACTTATCTAAATCCGCAAGCCTTTCACTTACCCAGGTTAGCAGCTTTTCCAGCCTGCTCTTTTCTTCCTGTAGTTCACCCTTTTCGTAGGGGTAAACAGCATCGCTATTCATTGGCTCTGCATTTTGTATCCATCCTCTGCGACCAAAGCCACGGCCAAAATCGCGGCCTCTACCTTGTCCGCATCCAAACCGTCCGCAGGGGCCTAAACCCCGTCCCAGACGTCCATTCCCTAAGGGTCCTGTTCCATCAGAATTAGGCATGATAACCTCCTTATTAATCTTTATATAATTTGTTATAGCCGCTATCTACATCGGCGACAGCGACGGCAGCCCCTAAGAAAGCAGTCGTTCAAGTTAATGAGTGCTTTGGAATTGCATTTGGGGCATACTAATGATTCTATTTCGGCTGTATTGGCAGTGGAAAACTTGTACAAACAATCCTCACAATACCAATGTGCATCCTGAACAGATACGTCTCCACCTTCAATCAGCAAGCTACGCCCCTCCACCAAAGCCGTAGCCAGCTTCTTACGGGCAGTTTCATAGATCCTGGTGAAGGTGGGTCTGGAGATATTCATGGTGCTTGCAGCCTGCTCATGGATCATGTTTTCATAATCAATAAGGCGCAAAGCTTCATATTCTTCCAGATTCATGCTCACGGCTTGCCGCAGATTGGCTTTCATCCAAATAGGGCGAAAACCCTTGATGATGGGCAAATCATCCAGCGTGCGGAGTATCTTAACTC
>JALNXT010000412.1 GCA_023230245.1 Candidatus Cloacimonadota bacterium | reverse complement strand
GATATGACCTATACGATCGAGAGGGTGCAGGGATACACCGACCTGTACGAGTTCGTTCCGTCGTCTTATGCCGTGTCGACAGAGGCAGGAACCAATCCGGACCTTACCCCATTCACCCCATACTGGCTGATGGTTCCGGTTGAGATCACGGCGCACACCGACGTCGGCTCGTCGATCATCGGTCTGCTCGGGGCGATCCCTGTGGTGGTCATAGTAGGGATCATTGCCTATGTTGCGAGGACGGCACTTAAGGAGAGAGTATAATGGATGTAAACAGGATCGTGGTGGGGATAGTGGGCCTGGCAGTGTGTGTGATACTGGTAGGCTCGCTCCTAGTCCCTATTATCAGTGAGGCGCAGGACGACCAGGAGGTCGTCTATAATAATCTCGTCGCTCAAAGCAACTACTCTAAGATCGTTGACGACCATATTGATGATGTCAATATGGTGATAGCATGGGACACGGCGACACAAGCCCTGACCGTTGATGGCTCGGCTATGGCCGTCTCGCCGTATAACAATACTTTATTCGTGTCGGATCAGGGGAGTGTCCGTTTTAGCAGGGATTCCGGGACGTCTGAGTACATCGGGAGTCAGGCTATCGTCACTCTTACGGGCCCGGTCACGGCGACCATAGCCTCCGGTGTGATAACCGTTGTCTGCGGCGAGGACAGCTACACCATCACGCCGACAGAGTGGCTTTTCATCCCCGACAGCGAGGGGAATTATAAGATCTATCAAAACAATAATCCGACAAAAACTCTCTACGTAAACAGCATTGATGATATCTACTTCTGCGGGTGGATAGGCATGCGCGGGTCGATAAGCACTCAGCCGATAGGGCAGTACAGCGGGCACGGAGGGTCGTGCACACTCTGGGATGTGGCGGACGATCCGTCGTATGATATGACCTATACGATCGAGAGGGTGCAGGGATACACCGACCTGTATGAGTTCACCCCGTCGTCTTATGCCGTGTCGACAGAGGTAGGGACCAATCCGGACCTTACCCCATTCTCCCCCTACTGGGTGATGGTACCCATTGAGTTCACGGCGCACACCGACGTCGGCTCGTCGATCATCGGTCTGCTCGGGGCGATCCCTGTGGTGGTCATAGCAGCTATCCTTATCTATGCCGTGAGGCCTGTGCTGCTGAGGGGCAGAAACGACTGAGTCGCCCGACCGCTCGCTCAAACTCTTTATTTTTTTATTTTTATGGTCAAGAAGGAGTTCCTTCCTGACCAATCCTCTTTTTAGGGCGTTGTATATATAGCGACCCCCACCTCCCTTTTTGACCGCGGGTTAGAGCACCCCCTCCTCCCGGAGCCCCTTGATCAGCGTTGCGCGGCTTATTCCATCAAAATTGGCGGCGAGCTCCCTCTGTGATATGTCGGGCTGTGCCTCCAGGATCGCGCGCGCCTTATCGATCTGATACCTGCTCAGCTTTTTGGGAGGTCTGTTGCATATCTTGCCCTCTGCCCGTGCCCTCTCCATGCCGATTATCACTCTCTCGGAGGTCTTCGCACTCTCCAACTCTGCAAAGACCGCAGTGATCTGCATCATAGCACGGCCCATAGCTGTACTTGTGTCGATGGACTCGGATGTGAGGATCAGGTCTACGCCCATCAGGCGCAGCGCGTCGACGAAGCCCACCGCCTCGATCAGGTTGCGGTGCAGGCGGTCTAGCTTGTATGCCATGATCGCGTCGAATTTTCTGTTTTTGGCGTCGATCATCATCTGCTGATATTGCGGCCGGCCCTTGATCGTGCGTCCGGACGCCTGGTCTACATACTCGGCGACCACTATGCGCCCGTGCGCGGCCGCTATGGCGCGCAGATGCCTAAGTTGAGTCTCAGGGCTCTGGTCCTTGTCCGTCGTCGATACGCGGGCATAGAGGGCTACTTTTACGGTCATTTTTAAATCTCCATTGTAGTAAATCTGGGGTAGTTTGGCGTGCCGAAGATCAATAAGGCCGATGGGAACGGAGCCCCATTTTTTGCACCACCGAACTTTAATCGACCGCGGATAAGCCGAATTTCCGAGGCGCGCATCGCGTAATCCTGCCACCAGGCCGTATCTGTTCTTGCGGCAACTAGGCAGACGCAAATCGTACCCAATCCCCCCCTCGTTTCTAAAAATGCCTTTTTGATGAAGCCCCCCACATCCCTACCATAGGGGGGATTGCACCAGACGCGCCTACCGGCCCAGGATTGGGCTAAACCATTCTGTTTTTTAGTGAAAAAATCATCACATTTGGCATTATCCGATGTGGCGCAGACGTCCAAATTGAAGTGGAATTCACAGTTAAGACGATTAAATAGGTCGTCAGGCGTTGCCCATTCGTCGGTATCAGATGACCAGACCCCATTAAGGTTTCTAGGCTTGGGTGTTGCGGTAATCAGACCGCCCCCTTATCGCGCGCTTTGACTTTTTCGTATACTACGTCCCAGACGAACCGCATAAAGTCCGTAGTCATCTCCTTGCGATTGTCCGCTATAACCACCATTGCCTGGTGAGGGGTCAGATCGCAGACGT
>JALNXT010000411.1 GCA_023230245.1 Candidatus Cloacimonadota bacterium | reverse complement strand
CGCTACAATATCAAACGATACTTGGGATTGATCTATAATAATATCTCTGATTTGTACTTAAAACAGGGTATTACGCTATTATCGGAGCATTACTCTGAAATTGGCTTCCAATATGCAGACGAGCTTAATCTGGTTATGACTAAAGCTCTAGCATTATTGAACCAAGGCGAAGCTAAAATTAAGATGGGCGATTTCTTGTGCGCTGAAACTAAGCTGTTGGAGTGTGAAAAGCTGGTTTTATCCAAAAATAGTACTAAATATTTGCTATCAGTGCAGCGTAATTTAGCTTTAGCAAAAAGCAAGATAATTGGTTTTGGGCACTACTTTCAATTTATCCAAGAGAGTGAACCAGATTTAATCGCAGGAACGATCAAAGAAATAACGCCTTTAGTAAAGACATATTTTTATTACCTCAACGAAATGTTTAATGCCAAAAAGCTGAAGAAGTTGATTTCTAAAAACGTTCACATTAACTATAAACACATCCATGAAGAAGAGTTTTATCACAACGTAATGAGTTTGATAGCTCTCTCCGAAAAGGATTATGAGAAGGCATTGAGCGAATTGAAGCTTGCCATGAAGCATGCTGGCGAAATCAATAATAACTATGCTATTGCCGTGTTTTACGTATTGCAAATATCCTGCTATTACGGTATGAATGATGTGGTGAGAGCAAAAGAATTGATCGACATGGCGCTACCCATCATCAAAGAAAACCGCTATCGATATTGGCAGTGCAAACTGGATATCCTATGCATTAAACTGGATTTATTAACGGTTGATACACCCTTGAGAGAATTACTGCGCAGAGTGGAAAACTATAATAAACAATGGAAGGATTACAGTTACTACCAGTTAAATGTAGAGATGTATCAGATTAAGATACAATTGCTTCTTGAGCTTAAACAAGATATGCTGGCAGCAAAGTGTTATGAAGAGTATCGTAAATATTTAGAAGAGATAACCCAAAATATTAGCCATGATGACAGGCAAAACTATCTTAGTGTTAATCAATACAACTTAACTAATATCAAAAAATTCGACATTGTACCTATCACCTCCAGAACAAATGATCTTCGCCGTAAGTGGAACGAAATGCTTTTCAATATTGCAAACATATATAATCTGGAACGTATCAAGTTCTTAGTGGGTAAGGGTATTAACCAAGTGTTAGCGCCTTGGCAATTCAAACTCATGCAGTATTCTGATAAAATCCAGAACTTCACTTGCTTTCTCAATTTCAATTCGGATATGGATAGTTTGATAGATCCAGATTTTGTGCCCTTTATTGAAAAGGCGTTTACAACTGATAATTTGGTAATATTCGCAGCAAACGAATATCATCTGATGGTTTTACCTTTTCAAAGTGGTTCTAAACGCATCGGTTTTTTACTAATATCAGACCAAGGCGAAATGGAATATACAAAGCAAGAAATATCTATAATGCGCAGTGTTAAGCAGCATCTTTCTGCTTTATTGATAAGAATACAAGATTATGGACAGATTACCCTACGTATTGAGAAGATGAATCAACTGATGCAGATTACACATGAACTAATGCGCATCGTGGATATGAATGATCTGGAAAGAGAGATTGTTTCAGCATTCGTTGATTTCACCAACAGTACTAGAGGTTTTCTGATCAAGCGTGACAACGATGGGAATAACATTTATAAGGTGCAGTTGGATAATGCCAAACGCATACTGACAACCGTATCGGGAGTTAGTAAATCTGCTTTAAGTTTAAGTCAGAACACCTTGGAGATGGTAACAACATTCAATGCAGTTGAAGATAATCGTTTTAAAGGTGCAATTAGCGTTCAAGATTATGTGTTACATACGATATTTTGCGCTCCTATCCTAGTGGACAATGCGATATTTGGCTATATATATTTGGATAATATGGATGATAATGGAAGGGAAATGTATCTTAACCCTGAGATAATCAACCTATTGATTGAACAATCTACGATTGCCTTACAGAATGCTATGCTATATGAAAATCTCTTGAAGAAAAACAGTGAGCTTAATGCCTTTGAGATACTTAAAGACGAGTTCATGGCTATTGTATCTCACGAGTTAAATACTCCCCTAACCACGTTGCAGGGGCATGTTTCCAGGTTAAAGAGAAACCTCTATGCCGATGAAGAAGAACGTAAAGACATAGTGAACAAGATTGAAAGCGCGGTTAAAAAACTTATCCTAACCAGCAATGATATATCTACTATGAATACATATAATCTTAAGAAAACGCTATCTATGGCGCTTCTTCCTATAGACGAAATATTGGAACTAATCCAGCAAGAAGTAGAGATATTATCCCGTAAACGGAAGATGTTTATTAGGCTGGAAATCGAGAAAGACTTACCTAAGATTAATGCCAATTGGGAAGCTCTGCATCTCATGATTTATAACTTGGTTCTTAATGCTATAAGGTTTACCAACGATTTTGGAACTGTTACCATTGGCGCCAGACGTTCAGCATTCCAGCAAGAAAAGATTGACGGGAAGGAAAGCATCGTAATTTATGTTCAAGGTAATGGTATTGGAATT
>JALNXT010000410.1 GCA_023230245.1 Candidatus Cloacimonadota bacterium | reverse complement strand
ATTTTTGGATTAGCTCTTATTGATATGATTGATTGGTTTATGTAGGTATTAATAAGACAATATGACACTTGCCCTCTAGTAGCCCCTTGCCCTGCAGATGCGATTAGAATATCATCTATCAGGGCTAACTGAGTAGAAGATTTTTCTATTCCAGCAGAAGTTATTGTTTTTTCAGTCGTTGTTATATATGAACTTCTAGTCTCACCCGAAGATAGCCACGGATGATTTCCGTTCCAAAACGATTTTTCTTGAGTGGAAGGGGTTCCTCCACTGAATATTTTTAATGAGATATTTTTAATTAACATTTTACCTCCCGAAAGGATTGAATTTATGTACAATTTTGAATCATTGAACATTTATCGCCCAAATACAACTTCTAGAGTAGATCTAGATACAAAAAATGGCTTAAAATGTGTTCACTATGGCGATATATATAAGCATTTGGATAATAAGACTATACAGTCTAGTGCAATTACTAATCACTTTTCAAAAGAGATAAAACAGCACAAAATACTATTTGATGATTCAATAATTATGCCAGACGTGACGGAAACCATTAGTGATTTTGGGCACTTCGTGTATATTGAATATGATGGCACGCCTTACATAAATGGCACACATACTTTTGCAATCACTGGAGAAAGAAACTTTCTCAAATATTTGTTTTACAATCTACAATCATATACAACTAGACTTACATTAAGACAACTATTAAAAGGGGATACAGTATTCCAGTTATCTTATAATGACATTAAATGCTTTAGGCTTCCTGTTGTACATCATACACAACAGCAACAACACATAGTTGACATTATCACAAAATTAACTAATCTAATTCTTTGTCTAGTATTTCCTTAACTTTGTCTTCAAGTTTTCTTGATTCTTCAAGTAACTTAATTAATTCTTGACTCGTTTTTTTTAGCTCTATTCTGATTTCTTTTTCACTTAGTCTATCCGAATCATCAACACCTACATATCTTCCTGGTACCAATGTATAGCCAGTTGCTTTAATATCATTCAAAGACGCTACTTTGCAAAATCCTTTAACATCCTCATACCCAGTATTATTTTTCCAATTATGATAAGTGTTAGAGACTAAATCAATATCCTCTTGTGATAATTCTCTGACCTTACGATCTATCATGTGTCCCAGGTTTCTCGCATCTATAAAGAGTACGTCTGTTGATCTCTTACCTTCTTCTAAAAACCATAATGCAACAGGTATGCTGACTGAATAAAATAATTTGTCTGGCATTGTGATGATGCAGTCTATAACTCCTCTATCAAGCATATTTCTTCTTATCTCTAATTCTTGCTTCCCTGCTGTTGAAAGAGAGCCATTTGCTAAAACAAATCCAGCTTTACCATTGGGAGCAAGCTTAGAATACATATGTTGTATCCATCCATAGTTTGCATTACCTTCAGGGGGTGTTCCAAATTTCCATCTTGGATCGCCAATCAATGAAGGTTGCCCATAATCGCTAATATTGAATGGAGGATTAGCAAGAATATAGTTTGCTCTTAATGCTTTATGCATATCATCGTGAAAAGTGTCACCAGGTCCACCACCTAAGTTTGCTTCTATACCTCGAATGGATAGATTCATCTTAGCAAGTTTCCACGTGGTTGAATTCAACTCTTGCCCATAAACAGAAATATTATCCACATTTCCTCTATGCGCTTTTACAAAGTCTCCGACATGAACAAACATCCCACCTGTACCACAGCAAGGATCATATACACGACCATCTGTTGGATCTAACATTGCGACAAGAATTTTAACAATACTTCTAGGAGTAAAAAACTCTCCACCTTTTTCTGTAAATTGACGTGCGAATTTGCCCATGAAATATTCATATACTTGCCCCATGAAATCCCCTTCTTCTTCAATGGAAGGAGTTTTCAATTGATTTTCAAATAAGTCGACTAGTTCTCCAAGTCTTCTTTTATCAACTTCTGGTTTTGAATAGCTTTTTGGCATTACATTATTTAATGAATCATTATCTTTCTCAATTTCAATAAAGGCTTCATCAAGCATTTGTCCAATCTTTTCTTCTTTAGAAAAAGACTTCACATAATTCCAACGCGCAAATTCCGGAACCCAAAAAATATGATCTTTTTCATAGTAGTCACGGTCATTTTCTGAATTATCATTTTTCTTAATAAGTTCTTGATATCTTTCTTCAAATCTATCAGATATATATTTCAAAAAAATAAGACCTAGGGTAATATGCATATACTCCGAAGATCCCATAGTTCCCCTTAGTTTGTCAGCTGAAGCCCAAAGTACTTTTTCATCAATAAGTGGCATAAAAGTTCTCTCCCCGTTTTTGTTTACTTGACAATATTATAACACCTGTAAGGTTCTTTTTATATATAAAATATAATAATATTGCGAAATTCATTTATTTAAATAGTTAGTCAAAATCAATTGTACTAGTCAACATAAAGTAGACACTTAATTTAATTTGTATAATAATTTTGTTCTTCAAAAAACATTTCTTTGTATTGTTTTGGTGTTAAGTAATTTAATGCATAAGCTGGTCTTTCGTTATTAA
>JALNXT010000409.1 GCA_023230245.1 Candidatus Cloacimonadota bacterium | reverse complement strand
TATCTATGAGAGGTGAATTATGTCATGCGTGTTTTGTAATCTTGATTGTGCTGTTTATATCACTGAAAATGAAGCGTTCTTTGCTATCTGGGACAAACACCCGGTGGCAAAGGGTCACGCTCTGATAATCTCTAAACGCCATATTGCGGACTATTTTGAATTAAACAAAGAAGAAGTGGTCGCCCTGCAGAGTATTTGTCTTGATCTAAAGAGTATTCTCGGCAAAAAATACGAGCCGAGTGGCTACAACTTAGCGATGAATTGTGGCGCAGCAGCAGGGCAAAGTGTATTTCATTTCCACATGCATGTAATTCCGCGTTATCTAAAGGAAAAGGGGAATGCTTTTGCCAGGATGCGGGAGAGCCTGTTTTAGAAAGGAATATGTAGCCTTTGGCTCTTTTTATCTGCGAGTTACGCAGCCTCTATTCGCAACTTAAAAAAGAAGCAAGAGCCTTCAACCAAAAGCTCTTGCTTACATAAAAGGTATTGTAGTGTTTACTACTTTGCCAACAGCATCTTTCGGGTTTCCCGATAGTCTGGGCTTTCCAATCTATAGAGATACACTCCGCTGCTTACCGGTTTATTAAAATCATCAAATCCATCCCAAACCAGGCTTAGTCTATTAGAGTTTGGGACACCGCTAAATAGCTTACGAACAAGCTGTCCGCGGGTATTAAAGATGCTTAGGTTTACCGGCTTGCTGATATCTTTCAAGCTGAAACTTATGGTAGTTTGGGGGTTAAATGGATTGGGGTAATTGGTTTGCAGTTCATTGTGCAATACGGGGTTAAGTTCATCTTCTGAAGCCGAACCCGCTACCGTTGCAAAACGCCAAGAGAGTGAGAAATTGCTATTGCCAAATTGATTGGCAGAAGCAACTCTCCAATACATCACAGTATTGACGGGCAAATTATCGGCAGCATAGTTAGCCTGTCCAAGCTGCGATACATCCCGCACCAGATCCTGATAATAGGGGTCGCGGGCAATCTGCAATCTATAGCTAAGTGCCAGCAACGAAGGTGTCCACCCAAATGTGGGGTTCACATTCAGATTTACAGAGTAATTGGCAGGGCTGCTTAATTGCGGGATACTGGGATATTCGCTAACATTGCCGGTAGTGAAGCTGAGAGTTTCACAATATGGGCTCATGCCTATTTCAGCGATGCTGGCAACTCGCCAATAGTAAGTGGTATGCGGATTAAGATAGCTTGCCTGATAGGAGGTTTCCGGATACTCAAACACGTCAACCACAAAGGAATTGAATTGTGGATCTGTGGACAAGTGGAACTGATAAGAATCAGCCCCCAGAGCACTCTGCCAAGAGATTAGCGGGTTTGTGGGTGCATCAGTCCCCATATTTGGGGGAGATACAGCAACGGGGGCGTCCAGATAACTCAACACGCTGAAAGCTGAAACACTGGTATCGGACTGATTATTGGAAAGCAGCGTAACCCGCACCAAGCATTCCTGCGAGTTAATTGACGGGATGGAAGACCAGGTATAGCTGCCGTCGTTAGGGGTGCTGGCTACAAGCACATCCCAAGAGACGCCCATGTTTGCAGAGAACTCTATCTTAACGGTTCCCGTGGTCACTTTCGCCTTCCAAAGCACATTTTTGGGCATGCCGTTGAACCAAGCCTCTCCGCCAGCGGGAGAAACAAGCTGGATATCGGAGATCTTTACGCTGAAAGTAATGGTATCGCCCATGTAGCCAACGTTGTAGATGTTTAAGCCACCGGCAGTATTATTGCCCAGGAATCCGCTGGGCACGGTTCTTTCGCTGATTGCTGTTCTACCGCTTTCGGCACTAAATGCCGCATTGTTTAAAGCACCATTGGTGTTGGTATTATTCGCCAGCGGGCGGTAAACGTAGAGTTCATCAGGGGGTCCCTGAGCATTTCCGCTTTCTCGTGAATCCAGCCTATACACCAGCAAACCCGATCCGGGAAGGTTATCGTCATAATATATATCTGGTTTCCGGTATTCCAATAAATAGTATTCATTGGCTTTCCAGGATGCAATTTTATACACGTTATTGGTGGATGAAGAGGCAAGGGGGGAGAGGCTATAAGTTCCCGAAGTGGTAATCATGGGAGGTTCAGGAAGCCATTGCCCATAGCGGTATTTCATCCAAGCACCCATGTGTTGGGGCGGGTTTTGATCGTTGGACATGATATCCCAACCACCAATCGGGTTGATATTCGTAGTGGTGTAGCGGTATAAATCCGGTGCGCCAAGCGAGTGGAACATCTCATGGGATAGTACTCCGGCACCTGAAGAGCCCAGCGAACTTGCCAACTGGAAGTTAAAATCCCACACCCGTGCTCCGTTGATGTATGCATTTACACCATAAAGCACCCAACGGTGAGGCCAAAGTAACTCTGCCCATCCATCGGGAGAACCTTGGATAATGAAACAGGTGTTATCCACATAGCCATCATTATCGCCATCTATTATCAGGCTGGCGGGTATCTGAGTGCCAACTGCAGCTACTGCCCGCGCCAGCATTTGCATTTCCCTGTTTGCCCTTTCAGCATCATCATTGGCGGGGTAGCCGATG
>JALNXT010000408.1 GCA_023230245.1 Candidatus Cloacimonadota bacterium | reverse complement strand
ACAAAACTATAATTTAGCTGCTACAGAAACATTGTATCTCTCTTCCTTGCTTGCATTGCCCTATCATTGCCCTTACATTGTGGATGAGATGGACAATTCAAGGGCAATGCTAGGAGAATTCAAGCACGAAAGATAGGAATCAGCATACATGCAAAATAAACTTACCCACCATGATTGAACTTGAGCCGTTTATTGTATCATTTTACCATTGTGTCCGTAATCGCAAAAGCTGGTTTCTATGTAGAGCATGATTCTAATCCTGCATAAATATGAATCTGCCTAGGAAAGCGGGCAGTTTTTATGCAATGTCAAGTTCACAAGTTCACAAGGGATACATTTCCATTTGATAGCTGTTGTGCATCCGTTGTGAACTTGTGAACTTGACATTTGTTTAAAGACCGTTGCATATAACTGTAATGCTGGCTTCCCTTGGAATTCTGCCCTCCCGGCCGGAAAGGCCTGTGGACATCTCGCCCACAGTTTCTTTTAACTACCGACGAGGACGTCGTAGAGCCTTGCCTGCGAGGACGCAGGCATTCCCCGCGCAGGCATTCCCACTCCCACTCTACCCTCATCCCCTCTGCTCACTTTCTTTCCACAAAAACGCCTCTACCGCGCTTCCTGTGCCACGCACAAGAGGTGTTTGAGGGGAGGACACAGTATAGATATCTGGCTTAAAGGGATGTTATTATAGCTATTAGGCAGGAGGGGCAGAGCGATATGCTTTAGAAAGCGGAATCAGCTTAATCCCCATATCCGTTACCTGGCTAATGAACTTCTGCAAGCCTTCCAATTTGGCTCGATTATGGCAGTGGGTAATAATTATTATCGGTTCATTTCTGCCTTTGAATTTGGCTAAGCCCTGGATTTTGCTGATTATCGTGGCATCGCTGATATCGGGCACATCGAGGAATAGATCTCTATTCAAGGTTTTCATCCCCAGATTATTTGCTGCGGAAGGCACCGCACTTTTGGGGGTGGTTGCGCTATCCAAAAAGATTAACCCTTCGTCATTCAGCTTTTCCATTACCGCGCTTATGGTTGCATAATCCGCAGTAACCGCAGATCCCATATGGTTATTGGCTGCGATGGCGTTGGGGATTTGCCTGTGAAAATCGGCAATGAGTTCGTTTATGTCGCTTGCCTTCATACCTTTTTTAATATAGCGCCTACCGGGATTTGCCTTGCCTTCGGGTTGCATGGGAACGTGAATCAGCACTTCGTGTCCATTCTTCTTTGCCAGCTTGGCGGTAGTTTCTGTCTGAGGAAGATCGGGCAAAATAGCAAAAGCGATTTCAGGGGGAAGGTTGGCAAAATCTTGTAGTAGTTCTCCAGCAGCATCGCCAAAATCGTCGATAACGATGAGCATGGGAGGCAAATTATCATTCTTACTCCAAGTATATTGATAAGAGCTAATCTTTATTTTGGGGCTTTTATTTGCTTTAACTGTATCAGCGGGGGCTTCTTCCACTTCTTCGGGATATACGTTTTCAAGGTTTTGAACTTCTTTAACGTCTTTATCATCTTGAGGTTTCACTTTACAACCGAATAGCATTAGGAAAGTGATTAGCAACAGGATTATGGTTTTCTTTTCCATGATATCTTATCTCCAACTTGAATATTAAATTTCTTAGCAGAGCCCGCATTTATCTCGAGGACATAATTGTTGGGCTTTTCAGCCTTTATGCGTTCTTCGCTAAAGGGTTTGGCATTCTCTACGATCTGAAACACAGTTTCATCGGCAGAGATAAAAAGCATATCCAGAGGCAAGTATGTATCTTGCATCCAAAAATCGTAATAGTCTGTGTTGGGAAACACAAAAAGCATCGCTTGATTATCTGCCATGGAATCGCGGTATTTTAAGCCGCGCATCACTTCTTCTTGTTCCACCACTATTTCAATCTGATAGCTTGTTTTAATGCTACCATCTTTGGCGATGATATCCAAAGACCCATCATGACGGAACTGATACTTTGGCTCTTCCGCATCAGGCTGGGGCTGAGGGCTTTTACTGCATCCCAGCATTTGGCTGAAGATCATAAGGATCGAAACGAAAGAGAGAAAGCGGTTCATAGCCATCTCCCTATTTACTGAGGATGATTTTATTGGTTTGTGTTCCATCGGGGCTTTGCAGGCGGCAAAGATAAACACCGGAACTAAGGATTTTGCCTCTCTCGTCAATGCCAGAAAAGACAACACTGTGCTCGCCTGAGTTCATCGTGGCATCAACAGCCACTCGCAGTAGTTCGCCCCTAAGGTTGTAGATGCTCAGTTTTATGGGAGTGTTATCTTTAGCTACATGGAAGCGCAGCATTGTCTCTGGATTGAAGGGATTGGGATAGTTATTTAGTAATCTGGTGGCTTTCACTACGGAGTTTAAATCATCTTCTGAAGCCACAGTAGTAAAAATGAAGTTTTGGGTAACATATCCCGTTGATGGCACGGTAACGCTCGCTGTCTGAGGCTCTAACCCAGCCACGGAAGCAGTTATCTGGTATGTGCCAGGCAACAATAGCCTGTGATAATCCCCCACATCAGGATCATTGTGCATTACTTTGGTA
>JALNXT010000407.1 GCA_023230245.1 Candidatus Cloacimonadota bacterium | reverse complement strand
CCACCAACTGTGGTATCTACGGCTTTACGATTCAGAATGGGAGCGGCTATCCTGCCTTATACAGCTATGGAGTTATGCTAACCTATGGAGGAGGTTTCTTTTTAAAAGACACTCAATCATTTTCGATTGCTAATTGTATTATTGAAGGAAATATGGCTCATAAAGGGGGGGGGATTTCTATTATGCAGGGTACCACAATTGTGTCTAATACTATTGTAACCCAAAACTTTGCTCAAGGTGGAGGTGGCATATTCTTGTCCAACAGTGGGCAAATGATATTCGACCAGACCAACCGTTGCAGTGTGTTTAACAACACTGCAGCAATTGTACAAGATATTTGGGGCGCGGGCACTAGATTGGACACGTATATATACTTGGATAAAGCAAGTGTATTCCCACCAACGGACTATTACATTTATTGCAACGAATCAATACCTATCTATTATGGTTCTTTTCCCGTGATAGATGTACTTCGTGGTGAAAGAATTGAAAGCAACCATGATTTTTATGTGTCAACCAGTGGGAGTGATAACAATGATGGTTTAAGCCCCACGACACCAATAAAAAGCATTCATAAAGCTATGCAATTGATAGCATCGGATGAGCAAAATCCGAAAATAATACATCTTGCAGGTGGAACATATTCATCCAATGACGGATATTTTTTCCCGATAGGTATAAAACACTATGTATCCGTTATTGGGGATTCTGTTGATGTCCCTATTCTTGAAAATCTCCATTATTACAATACAATCTCTGGAAGCAAATTCGGACCCACTACCTTCAATAATCTTGTATTGAGGTCTGGCTCTAACCCTGCAATGGGTTTTCAAATCTCGGTAGGGCATACTTCATACTTGAAACTGGAGAACATTATTATTGAACCATATAACGCTGTTGGTCAAGCTGGCATTATGCTGGGATCAAACAATTACTTTCCCTTTACATGCATTATGAAGAATGTCCATGTTCAAGGTCAATCCTCACGATACTATGGAACAGTAGTTCTTAACTTGGTAAATGCCGACGTGGATATAGATAATCTTAATATCGTTGATTGCCAAAATACAGCAGGTGAGATAGAATCTCCCTTGGCAATATTCTATTCTTTAAGCAATAAATTCAGGATGAAAAACTCTCGTATTGTGAATACAAGTATCTCATACAATGAAGCCAGTACTTTTATTGTGGGTTTTTGGGGCGATCAAGCTACCCGTGAGCTGAAGCTGGATAATGTGTTGGTGGCAAATAATCAGACAGGGGGAGCGCCTCCTGTGTTCATTGCCAACTTCAGTGATAACCCCGGCATCATCAACAACTGCACCTTTGCCAATAACAGCGGGGCAAATCATGCCGTGCAGTTAAACGGCAATTTTGAAGTGAACAACTGTATATTTGATAATAACACCGCAGGAGAGATAAAGAGTGCGGGCAGCACTTCCCAGCTACAGTTCAATAATAACTTCATTCGCAACTATCCCGGATCCACCAGTTTTGAAGCCTTCAATAACGTACAATTCAATGATGTTGTCCTCAGCGGAGATCCCGGGTTTTGCAGCAGCATTGCGGGTGATCCTTTGAGCTACCGGCTTGGCAACAGCTCCATTTGCCGGGATATGGGTACTCCTGATACCGCGGGTTTGGCTTTGCCAGATACCGATCTTGCCGGTAATCCCCGCATCTATGGCACGGCAATAGATATTGGCTGTTATGAGTGGAACTATCCCGTTAGTGCAGAAGATGAGCTTGCCCCTCCTGCTATTCAGCTAAGTACCTTTCCCAATCCCTTTTCAAATCAGCTAACACTGCTATTTAACCTGAAGCAGCGTGGTCGCCTTAGCTGTGAGTTCTACAACGTTAAAGGGCAGAAAGTACGCAACCTTGCAGATGCACCCTATAACAGCGGAGACCACATGCTTATTTGGGATGGCAGGGACAATAGCGGACAAAGGCTTGGCAGCGGCATCTACTTTATGAAGATTCAATTGGATGGCAAAGCAATCGCCACGAGAAAGATGATTTTGGCGAATTGAGATTTGTTGTAGAGCAGGATTCCAATCCTGCTAAAGTGCAATATCGTAGAGCAGGATTCCAATCCTGCTGAAGTATATGAGTGAAAAAGTGCTTAATTGCTGCGTGTGTAGAGCAGGATTCCAATCCTGCTGAACTATATGAGTGAAAAAGTGGAAGGGTGAAGAAGCAAAACACAGGTAGACAACGACCTGCATATATCGTTCCAATAATAACAGGCGTTTCTTTTCGCCTCTCTAGCTTCTTTTTCGAATTCCTCTTATTATGCGCTTGCATCTAACTTTGATATAGCAGAAGTATTTCCAGCGCGATTCCCACGCTTTCACGAGGGAATCATGTGAGCATCATCTGAGGTTTCAACACAAATCCCTGTTAGGACTATTATTTTGCCGTTTTGTTGTTCAATAGTGTTTCCCATACCTATATTCTCCCATCAGTAATTACGTCCTTCTCGTAGCTCAAAATCACGATTTCCCAATCCGGCAAAACCAATATTGCATGATTTATGCGTCTTCATTCCTCACTATTTTGATGTTGGTTCAGCTTAAAGCAAAA
>JALNXT010000406.1 GCA_023230245.1 Candidatus Cloacimonadota bacterium | reverse complement strand
GGGTTCAGTAAGCACAGATTCAATGGTTTGTACTTTTTTCTTAGGCCCAAAGACAATAACCTTATCGGGTACAATCTGATACTTTAGATTGCTAAAATGCTGTCTGGTAAAGGTGTCTACAAAGCCAAGTTGTACGGGAACCCTTTTTTGATGAAACACATCGGCTTGGATTGCCAATTCTTGTTGATTGGCAGGACCTAGAAGAGAAACACTGATATTCTCTGGTAAATCTATCGTGTAGTCGGTTAGTGAGATGATATCAATACCCGGCTTAATCTTACTAGCATCGATTGAAACCTTTGTTTGGGAGAGCTTTAGCTTAATGATATCCAATCCTTTACCTTTAACTTGAAAGGGGATGCTTTTTGGTAATCGCTCTAAAGTGATATTCTTGGGAACAGATCTCAAATTAACTGGTAAGTTTACCACACTGCGATGCTCGGTAACGAGAACAGATTGCAGCCAGATGAACATTGCCATCAAGATGGAAAAGATTCTTAAACCCAGGTTTTCCCTGAACAATTTATTCCCCTTCCGTAAGAGAGCTGATATCCAATGCCTTCATTTTTTTGTACAAAGTTGTCCGCTCAATACCTATAGCTTTTGCCGTTTGTGAAACTCTGCCGGCATTTAATTTAAGATGATGCAGAAGATAATCCCGTTCAAAGGCAGCTACACTGTCTTTCAGGTTGTCAATCTTGATATATCTGTCCATATCTTGTTCTTTACTGTCCTGGATATGAAGAAATTTGTGCTTGAGGTGCTTAAGGATAATATTATTATTTAGCTTGGATTCGTTGATCATAATGAATTTACAGAAGTTGCGCAGTTCTCTGATATTGCCAGGCCAATTATAGCTGAGCAATTCATCCTTTAAGGAGGGTAAATCCACTTCGTCAATGATACTATATTGGGTAGAGAAACTCGTAAAGAAATAGCTCATCAGGAGTAAGATATCGTCATCCCGTTCACGTAAGGGAGGAAGATTAACTACATTCCCTTCTATGCGGTAAAACAAATCCTTGCGAAACTGGTTTGCATCGGAAAGCTTTTCCAAAGATGCATTAGATGCAAATATGAGACGTGTATCGACCTTTTTTAGGTTGCCACCCACTACCTGAATCTCTTTATTTTCTATTGCCCTAAGTATTTTCGCTTGTGCAAGTAGCGATAAATTGGTTACTTCGTCCAGAAACAGCAAACCGTTAGTGCACTCCTCAAAGAATCCTGTTTTACTGCGATCGGCATTGGTGTAAGAGCCTTTTAGGTGGCCAAACAGTTCCGACTCTATCAGGCTTTCTGTTAATGCGCTACAGTTTACGGTGTGGAATGGTTTACCAAATCTTTGTGTGTTTATGTAATAGTAGTTTGCCGCCACTTCCTTGCCTGTGCCAGTTTCACCAATCAGAAAGATATCCTCATCCACCGAAGCCAATCTAGATATCTGTTCCCGTATCTTTTTAATCTCGGCGCACTCGCCTATGAAGGGGAAACTACGGGTAAACTGCTTCTTTAAATTAATGTATTCTATCTGTAAACCAATGTGCTCTTCTTCTTGCATTTTAAGGGTGATAGCATTTTCTATATGCAGCAAGAGCTGATTGATACTAAACGCAGAACCCTTTTCGGTAAAATGATAGGCACCCAGTTCCCTTATTTCTGCTATCTGAGCAGAACTTACTTCACCCGATATTACTATCACCTTATAGTTTAAATCCATATTGGTTTTTAGATGCGCCAACACTTGAATACCATTTAGCCTGGAACCGATTAAAAAGACATCGAGAAGAATTACATCAGGCTGGAAAACGCGAAGTTCATCAAAGAACATATCGCTATTGGTAGTGATCAGCACTTTATAATCAAAACGTTTCATCACCTTTGCAATCTGTTCAGCAAGAATGATATCATCTTCGAGGATTAGGACTTTTCCTTTCATCAGCTATCCTAATATCCTTTCCTCAAGTTCTGCCAGTGCTGTTATATAGTAAGTGTAAGCCTGATCTGGAGAATCGTAGGGAGAGAAATATTTATGCACGTCACCATCTTGGAAATACTTCGCACACATGTAATAGAAATGATCCGAAGTGCTTAACAATCTGGCTATTCGTAAAAGTTCGGGATCACCTTTTTGCTTGATGCGGGTGAACAATTCATATAGCGTTTCGATGGCGTTCTTTTGCATGTCATTTTCTAACCAAGCTGATAGGTCTCGCTGTTCATCTGCCCATGATACTGGCTCGGGGAACGATAACGATTCCTGTTGATAGTTTGCTAGATGGGTGGTATCCTTGGGATTGGCAAAACCTAAGTTAGGATGAGATAGCACTTCTGCTGGAAAATTCCTCATAAAATCGAATATCCCTGAAGAAGCCCATTGATGTTCCCCAAAGGTCTCATAGTCCATGAAGAGATTAAGAAAAAGATTCTTGTTGGTTTTTTCACCCAGCGTAAGATGATCTATCCAAGAGACGAATTTCTCCACTGTCAAGGGGTATTCAGGCCAATCACGATTAGAGAACCTAAACGCAATATCATCTGCAAGCTGGTAATACTTCAATAGTAAGTTTACATCTTTGGAATAGTTCTTA
>JALNXT010000404.1 GCA_023230245.1 Candidatus Cloacimonadota bacterium | reverse complement strand
ATGCACGTATTCCATGATCAAGTTGTTGTTGCCAACCACGGTATCTTCTTCCATCATATTGCTGCGGTTGATGGTCACGAACTCGCGGATAGTATTGTTGTTGCCGATGCGCAGCTTGGTATCTTCGCCTTTGAATTTCAAATCTTGGGGATCGGTGCCCAGCACGGCATAGGAAAATATCTTGTTGCCTTCGCCGATGGTGGTGTATCCATCCAGAATAACATTGTTGGCAAGGGTGTTGTTTGCACCAAGTACCACGTTGGCACCGATGCTGCAATATGGGCCTATGACGCAGCCTTCGCCAATGTTGGCATCGGGGTGGATAACAGCAGTGGGGTGGATTGTACTCATTTTTGTTTCTCCGTAATCATCGCTAAGAAATCGCCTTCAGCTACCTTCTCACCATTCACAAAAGTCTCGCCATGCATCTTTGCCAAAGAACGCTTCAGCGAAATAACCTTCAGCTCATAGCGAAGTGTGTCCCCCGGTAGCACGGGTTTGCGGAATTTGACGTTGTCTATGGAAGCAAAATAGGCTACATAGTTTTCCGGGTTATCAAATTGATTGAGCAGCATGATGCCGCCTGCTTGCGCCATGCCTTCGATAATCAGCACTCCCGGCATGATGGGATGTCCCGGGAAATGCCCTTGGAAAAAGGGTTCGTTGATGGTAACATTCTTGATGCCAACCAGGGACTCGCCAGGAGTAAACTCGATGATTTTATCCACTAACAGGAAGGGGTAACGATGGGGGATGATGCGCATGATGGCGTTGATGTCAAACACCACTTCGTCGCTCTTGCCTTTTTGGTAGATCTTCTTCAGTTCGTTCTTTATCTGTATTTGGCGTAGCTTTTTCACCAGTTCCACATTGGTCTTGTGTCCGCTGCGGGCTGCCAGGATGTGACCCTTGAGGGGAATACCCAAGAGGGCAATATCGCCTAAGAGATCAGCCACTTTATGGCGGACAAATTCGTTGTGGTAACGGAGCGGATGGCTGTTTAAAATGCCTTCATCAGATACCGTAACCGGCATATGATAGCCAAATACGTCCTGCAAGTGCTTCAGTTCTTCTTCGCTCATATTAGGCTCGGCAATCACGAGTGCATTCTCCAGCGAACCGCCTTTAATCAAGCCCTTATCCTTCAAATATAGGATTTCGTTGATAAAACAGAAGGTTCTGGCACCGGCAAACTCTTTCTCGTAATAATCCAGGCTTGGTAGCCAAGTGTATTGAGTTCCCAAATAGGGGTGTTTGTAATCGATCATAAAGGTGATTTTCAGCTCGTTGGAAGGGACAATTACAATATCGACATTGTCTTCAGGAGCGGAGAAACTAATCGGCGCATCCAGCTCGAAATACACCCTTTCACTGTCTTGCTGCACCGAGCCACATTGCCGTAAGAGGTTCAAAAACACAATGGGAGAACCATCTGCCACGGGAGATTCGGGGCCGTCAATCTCGATGCGGATGTTATCTATCCTTAGACCTTTGATCGCGGACAGTACGTGCTCAATGGTTCCCACAGTGGCATTACCCACCCCGATGGTAGTCCCACGGGAGATATCCACAACATGGTCTATATCGGCAGGAATCTCAGGACGGTTGGGTAAATCCGTGCGGATGAAAACTATGCCTTCTTCAGGTCCGGCGGGCTTGAACCGGATGGTGCTTATCTCTCCAGAATGGAGCCCTATGCCCGTGTAGGAGGCTTCCCCCCCAATAGTGTGCTTATATTCCATCTAAACTCCTAACTCTACTCAAGAATTGTTTCGCTTTGCCTTTTGGAAGGCGTGCGACATCTCTGGTAAATGCTTTTGGGATACCATGATGCGTTTCATTTCCCGGGCGTCCATAGCGGGAGTGCCGAGATAAAGTGCATCTTCGGGTACATCACCAGCAACACCGGATTGTGCGCCCACCATGGCTCTGTTTCCAATGGTTATATGTCCCTTGACGCCCACCTGTCCTGCCAGATATACATAATCCCCCACAATGGTGCTACCAGCTAAACCGACATGCGCACAGAGGATGCTATGCTCTCCGATAACACAGTTATGCCCAATCTGCACAAAGTTATCTATCTTGGTGCCCTTGCCTATCTTGGTGCTTCCCAAGGTGGCACGGTCTATGCACGAATTGGCACCAATCTCTACATAATCAGCGATAATAACGTTCCCAACCTGTGGGATCTTCTGCTGGATACCCTCAAGCAGCATGAAACCAAAGCCGTCGGCGCCAATCACGCAGCCACTGTGGAGGATGCAATGCTTACCGATGCTGCTGTCTTCATAGATCGTTACATTGGGATAAAGCATTGTTCCGCTGCCGATTACCACGTTCTCGCCGATGCTGCAACCCTCGCCGATAATAACCCCTTTACCCAAAGTGCAGCCCTTAGCAATAACGACATGGGGGGCAATAGACACTTCCCCTTCATAACGGATATCGCCAGCCACAACGGCTCTGGGATGGATGCTAAAGCTGTGGTTCTTGCTTTCCAGCTTCTGCCAATAGGCAATCAGCGTCATTAGGGCAAAGTACGGCTTTCCCACTATCAGGATGTTCTTACCCGGCAATTGGGGAGCGTAT
>JALNXT010000405.1 GCA_023230245.1 Candidatus Cloacimonadota bacterium | reverse complement strand
AGCTATGAACCGGATAACATCGCCTTCGAAGCAACATACCTACAGGCAGATGTGGTCCCCCAGCTCCTAGAACATACCATCCACGTGGCAGGCGATCTGGACTGGGTTGCCTTTCATATGTGGAGTTTGGGCGAGAAATTCCACATTTATACCGTCAGGGATGCTAGCCATGTCTCTGTGCAAGTGCAGGTGTACAAGCGAAATAATAATGATGGAACCCTCACGCCTGCTGATATCGACACGGGTCTAATTTGTGGGGATAAAATTGACTTCACTATAACCATCGATTATTTTACTACCTACTTTATTAAGGTTCTCAGCGCAGTGGCAGGCGAGGTAGGCTCTTATGACCTCTATTACCAAAGAGTTGATTCGGACAGCTATGAACCGGATAATACCCTCAGCCAATACACCTCAATAACGCCTACTCGGGATATCCAGATCGAGCATCACACCCTAAGCACCTATACAGACAATGACTGGCATCGCTTTTATGGGCTTGCTGGTGTGAGTTATCTTTTCTACTCCACCGGTACAATTGATACTGACATGGGAGTGTATTCGGATGATGGAACCATTGTGTGGATTGACTTGAATTCCGGGGAAGGCTACAATTACAGGCTGGTCTATACTCCCACCGTTGATGCTTACTACAAACTTTGGGTGAGAAGCGCTAATGGCCTCGAAACCGGCGCCACAACCCCAATTGGTTATTATGATTTCTGTTACTCCATAAATCCAAACCCTGATGTCTATGAGCCGAATAACTCCGTCTCTCAGTTCACTGAGCTCACTATCTCGACCTTAAACAATAGCCAGGACCACACCCTGCACGATGCAACCGACCAGGATTGGTATAGGTTCTATGGCTATAGCGAAAGGTTCTACCAATTCTACTCTGATTCAAGCATCGATACCCAGATCTATCTGTATGATAATAATGGCAATATGATAGAGTGGGACGACAATGATGGGGATGGCAACAACTTCTATATTCGCAGAGCGCTTCCCGGAGATGGCTTTTACAAGCTGAAAGTGGTGGGTAATGCAGGAGCCACAGGTTTTTATTGGTTGTATTACTCCGAAGTACCACCTCTTGACCTCGACGAACCCGATGATATGCCCTCCCCTTGGTTTACCGTTATAAGTCCAAGTCCCCAACTTGCGCACCTGGACCACACCCTGCACAGCAACACCGACCAGGATTGGATTGAGTTTGCGGGTTGGCCCAACAGGATCTACCGATTTTACTCCACCTCTACCATCGATACCCAGGTCTATCTGTATGATGTTGATGGCAATCTGCTCGATTGGGACGACAACGGTGGGGATGGCAACAACTTCGATATTCAATTCTCGCCAATCGAATATGACTATTACAGGCTGAAAGTGGTAGGTACTTCAGGAGTTACTGGATACTATACCTTTAACTTTATCTACAGCCTCCCTACTGATATTTATGAGCCAGATAACTCGGCTACGCAGTACACAACAATATCTGTATCTTCCACCCTCCAAACCCAAGACCACACCTTACACTGCCCCAGTGAAACAGACTGGTACCGATTTTACGGTACTGCAGGACTGAGCTACAATTTCTATTCTACGGGGACTCTTATGAGTTCTACGAATTGCGACACCCGTATCTATCTCTATGAAGACAATGGAAGCACTCAACTGGCTTGGGATAATGACAGCGGGGAGAACTGGAACTACGACCTTCATTTCACTCCAAGCACAAATAACTACTACAAATTGAAGGTAAATGGTGGTCCTGTTTGGGTGTATTCATATGCTTTCAATTACTTGTATAATGCTGATCTCCCTATCCCCGCCAACGTAAATATCAGCATCGCGGGGGATGTGCTGACCATACAGTGGGACGAAGTTTCAGGAGCTGTAAGTTATCAAATAGAAGCATCCTCTGAACCTGACACAGATTTTGCAGTGATAGGCACGACAAGCTCTAATTACTGGACAGGTACGGCAGCCTTAAATCGCAGATTCTACCTCATCAGAGCAATGGATACCCCCGTGCCCTGATTCTGCCTAGAAACACAGAGAAATATATAATACTATAGGAGATAAGACAAAGCTCAGCTTACGCTTATCCCTACCTTCCTTACAAAAAAAGTGTCCCGCCTTCATCAAGCGGGACACAAGTGACAGTAGTTCTTAGATTTTACTTATGTTTTTTGGGTGGTAGGTTTTGCATCAATCCTGCGTCTGTCTTGGCGTTCTTGGTTATGTCTCCAGGACTGCTTTGATTGGTCATGAGATTTTTGGGAACAATCTGATTGCCATAGAGTTCAAATACTGTCCAAAGGGTTCCAATAGTATTCGTGGGCACATAGAAGGTTTGCGCCAAAGTGCTGCCAAAATATACTCTTACGGTTGCGCCGCTATTGCTCATGATAGTACTTGTGTCGCTATAACGATTTGAGTAATCATGAATACTGTAGCGATACAAGCCGTCTGTTTGGTTGTAGATGGTAACCGTTTCTGGCCCATATGAGCTGGTGTCGTCCACATCAAGGTTGCAATAGGTCAATCCATTATAATCAAAATTGCGATTGCTATAATAGACATGGA
>JALNXT010000403.1 GCA_023230245.1 Candidatus Cloacimonadota bacterium | reverse complement strand
ATTGCAAATGAAATTGATGAATTAACATCTAAACTTGAAAGACTAAAATCTGAACTTACTAAAAAAGCTGAAAAGATTACTAACATTGATATTGAAATTGCTAAACTCCAAAATCAAGAAACTGAAGAGTTATCAAAAGATGAAATTACATTTCTCAATAATGCTCCTTCGGCTATTGAAAAAAGAGAATTGCAAATGAAAACTATTGATAATATATCAATGAAGTATACTAATTTCGTGAAACAAAAAGAACAGCTTGAAACATCTATTGACAAAGCTGAAAAACTAGACAAAGAAATAACAGAGCTGAAATTAGAAAAACAAAATCTGTTAGAATCTACTGAACTTCCTATTAAGAATCTTACATTTATTGAAGATGAAGTATTCTATATAGAGGGTGATAATCTTATTCCTTTCACCGAGAAAACATTGTCTTATGCCACTGGTGGCAAGGAAGTGATTAAACTCATGTGTGAAATCAATAGAGATGTTCCTATTATTGTAATTGGTAAAGCAGCTGAATATGATGAAGAATCACTTGATGACCTTAAAAATCTAGCTGTACAATACAATAAAATTCTATTCTGTGATTATGTAGTACCAAACAAAGATTTTACAATAACATGTTACGAGAAATAAAAAAACATACACTCAATTTCTTTGATGAATACGAAGTGTACCGAATGAATCAATTAGCCACAGGACAAGAAGTTCTGTGTGCTCTTGATTATTTTGATGAAGTATATTCAATTGAATTTTTAGAAGAACCTATCAAGAAAGATTTAAAACAAAGATTTGGAACTTTTTTAAATCCGAGTATTTTCAACTTGATATAATTGATTAACTTTGTTAAGAGAAAAAGTATAATTAAAAAACGAAATAATTATTAATCAATAAAATAAAAAAATGAAAGAAACGGTAAAGTATGTATCAGAAGGTAAGGAATATGATGGTAAATTTGGTAAAGTATATTACCATAACATTGAATTCGTAAGTGGTAAAAAAGGTCAATTTAGTACCAACAAAAACCCACAAGACAAATTTATGCCCGGAGTAGAATATGACATTGTCGAAATTGACAAAGTATCAAGAAATGGCAATCCATACAAATTCTATGATAAAGAAAAAATTGATAATCCTCAATTTAGTAAAAAAGCTGGTGTGTATGAAAGTCATTATGACAAACCAGAAGTAGTTAAAAGTATCTCTAAGAGTGTTTCTTTTACTCATGCTACGAAGTTCTTAGCTCAATTGGATTTAGATGTTCAAGGAGAGATGAAACGCACAGAGAGCTTCTTACAATACGCTAAAAAGATTTATGACTTCTATTATAAAGACTGGGATGCAAATAACAGTAATCAAATAAACTCTCATCTTAATCTAAAAAGACGTACTTCCTTTGAAATCGTACTAGGATTAGCTGAATTACCATTTGAATCTATCTACCTTACATCTTTTGATGCTTATCTTAATTATGCTGATATTATCTTCAAAGAATTAATGAAAGATGCCTAATTTTGATGATTTATTATCGGATATTGATGATTTGAAATCTGGTGATAATTTATCACTAGATGAGGATATTCCAGTTATACAACAAGTCGAATATATACCTGAAACCATAGAAGTAGTAAAACCTGAAACTGTATCTGTTCAACCGGTTAAAATAAAAAATCCTGGGTCTGGTAAAATTAGTATTAGTCAAACCTTAATCAAAGACCTATTCTATAAAGGTGAAGAGATTAAGCATTGTAACTATTATGTTTATCGTACAAGAATACTCAAAGATGCTCCGGATGTTTCAACTACTGCTATGCAAGCAGGACTATACACTGAACAAAAAATGATTGGTGGTTCTGCTCATGGTAATACTACTACTATTCTTGATAGGAATAGAAGGTCATGTAAAGAGAAACATAGAGCTAATTGTGCAGGTTGTGAACTATACAATCAATGTAAAAAAACAGCCCTACATGAAAAACTAGACTATCAAGTTGAAATCTACAAAAAGCTAAAAGAAAATATGGATTTAGATATTGAACCTAATATCAATACTCAAATAAAAATCTACAAAGAATTTCCTAATGAACCTGATTTTATGCTTGAAGGTACTCTTGATATTGGTCCAGCTCTATTCTATCATGATAATGAATATCACCCATCACTTATTGACCTTAAAACGACAGGTAGCTTTGACAATCAATTTGGATATATGCCTTGGGGTAATCCTGATGCAATAGACCATATTCAACTCAATGTTTACCAATATCTATTTAAAGATATTAATTTTAATATCAATACACATCTTCCAGATGGCTTTAAACTACTGTATAAGCTGTTTAGACCATACATCAATAGTTTTGAAATGGAAAGTTTCTATTGGGTATTTGAAACTCAAAAAAAGATTGAGGATTTAAGTAATCGAATAATTCCTGCTTCATGGAATAAACTAATTTATGATGAAACTCATGAACAGATGAGGTCTGTCATTAACTTAATTAAGGAAAACTACGCATTCGATAGATGGGAAGAAAGAACTTGCTGTTATCAATGTAGTAGATGCCCTTTTGCTTTAACATGTGAATTTAAATGT
>JALNXT010000402.1 GCA_023230245.1 Candidatus Cloacimonadota bacterium | reverse complement strand
TCCAGTTTCCAAACTATCAGGGAACGAACCTCGGACGAGTATTACAGTTTTTTGGCTAACTTATTGCAAGATATCAAATTGTCTGATATCCATTTTGTCGCATTGGGAAGCGTCGTACCCGAACTATCTAGAATATGGAAGCATCTTATCGCGAAATATATGACCGCTGAAGTTTATGAGATAAATGGGCTGAGTCCCTTGGGTTTTAGTTTTAAAATCGCAGCTCCTCAAACCATAGGTGCAGATTTGATCGCCAATGCCTATGCTACCTGGCAAAAATACCAGCAGAACGCTATTATCATTGATCTCGGAACAGCCACGACGATTCAAATAGTAAGCTCAGCTGGCGTATATGAAGGTGCTATTATCGCTCCGGGTATCAAGACCGGTGCTACCAATTTATTCTATAAAGCTGCCCAATTATATGAAATGGAACTTATCGCCCCACCCGCATTGTTAGGCAAAAACACCCATGAAGCTGTGCTTTCTGGCGTGGTGCACGGCCATGCGCTGATGTTGGAAACTTTTATCGGCAAACTAAAACTACAGTACGCTGAATACGCTCCATTGCTAACTATCCTCTGTGGTGGGATGGCAAATTTGCTGAAACCACTAGTAGTTTCAGCCGATATTATAGACAAAAATCTTACCCTCGATGGGTTCTATATGGCTTTTTTGAAGCTGAACCAATCTGATTCCAAGTAAGAAGTTAATGCGCAAACGACCTCTTGTATTACTGATTTTATTACTAACGAGCCTATTGGTGGCTGCAAATCCCAAAACAGCCAATCCGCCAATTACAGATACCTCATCTGCACAATTCCAACCTATCTTATACCTTGATGACTATTACCCGATTATTAACAATCGCATCGACGTGTATAAATTTAACAAGGGCTTGAATGTGTATAAAGCACGCCCCTACGAAATACCTGCCTTTGCCCCTGTTTATAAAGAACGGATTGATTTCCCTGCAAGAAAGATTTACTTAAGCATTTTGATCGGAGATTACAAGATTGCCGATGATGTGGCAGTTAGTTTTGATGATTACTTTCTTGGCATCCAACATAAAGTGTTTCGTAGATCCCTGCTTACCAACTTTAAGACGGCTACCGCGCAAACACAGATCAGCAGCTCTGGTTTAATTAAAGAATTCGTGTTGGATATCCCCGCTATAGCCATCCCTAAAGCGGTTCAAAAGGTGCTGGGCAATAAAGCAGGAAGGCTAAACCTGGATGGAAGTCAGAAGCTAACTCTGCAAGCCAGCAGCACCAAACGCAAACAGATACCCATCTACGAGACGCAAAGAGGCGCCACATTTGATTTGAAGATGGAACAAGAGACGAACTTGCGACTTTCCGGCACTATTGGTGAGAAAATAACGGTTAATTTGAAATATAATTCCAAGCAGGACGAACAGATATTCGACGCTAATAATGTGAACGTTAAATACACCGGTAACGAAGATGAGTTCGTAAAAAGCATTGAAGGCGGTAATATCAGCCTTGCCCTATCTGGCTCACAGTATGTAAGCTATTCTACCAGCTCTCAAGGTCTGTTTGGCATCACCTCCAAGTTCAAATATGGCAATCTTGATCTTAGCGTGATCGCCAGTAAAGAAGAAAGCCAAAAAAACACGCAAAGCTATATCGGGCAGAGCCAGGCAGATTCCACGAACGTACGCAGCAAAGACTATGCTCCCCGCAGCATGTACTACCTGGTGAATCCCTATAAGTTATATATGATTTACGCTCCAGGCGATGCAGGAATACCCAATGGATGGAGAAACAACGCCATCATGACTGATCCCAGCGGAGCATGGCTTATTGCAGCACCAGATTCTCTGCCTGCCAATGGCACCGTCAGGCTATTTATGGATGATGCAAATGCCAGCAACAATGTAGCTTCCGCTCCAGGCGATATTATCTACTTTAGTGCTAATGACTATTATGAGCCATTTTATGATGAACTGATCGAAGGAACTGATTTTGTTACCGATTACTCTGCCGGCACCATTAAGGTTACGCGCAGCATAGATAGACGGACTACCTTAGCAGTTACTTACACTCGCCGAGATGGCACTCCGGTTCCCTATGTGAAACCCGCTCAACTAAACGATGGGCTGATACATCCCTATGTAATACGACGGCGAAATCAGGAATATGCTCCCAATGACCCCAACAGTGTTTGGCATTACCAGATGCGTAACATCTACGATATGAATAAAACCAATATCAAAAACGAAGGCTTTAATCTCCAGATATACACCGAGAATGTAGATCGCACTCGGAACTATAACCTGCCGGATAGTATTGCTACTCCAGGATATTTAACCTATACGGACTATCTGCGCATGGATAGTAATGGCGATGGCTTAATCAATGGCGACGACACGACCGTGAACCTAACCAGTGGATTGGTTATTATGCCTTTCATAGAGCCCTTCAAACCCCTTGGAGATGGCATTATATATCAAGAAGAAAACGAAAGCGTGAACTACCAGGATATTAGCTTCTATATTGGCATAAAAGGTAAGATTGGGCGTGATGCTATTGAACTTGCCCAGGGAGGCATTCTAAAGGGAAGCGTAAAGG
>JALNXT010000401.1 GCA_023230245.1 Candidatus Cloacimonadota bacterium | reverse complement strand
TTGATGCTTACGTCTTTGCCATTCCCTTTGCAGCCATAGGAATGATCCTGATGGCAAGCCTTCAGGCGATGGGCAAGGCTCTGCCGGCACTTATTGTCGCCCTATCAAGGCAGGGCATTGTATATATCCCTGCTATCTTTATATTAAACAACCTATTTGGTTTCAAGGGTCTAGTCTTTGCTTTGCCTGTTGCAGATGGGATAACCACGATGGTGTCTTTCACTTTTGTGTATATCATTGCTAAAAGGCTGAAACGACCTCCAGCTAAATTCGAAAACTAAAGTTCCGCTTGACACAAAAAGCTCTTTTTTAGTAGGGGTTAAGGCATAATAATAAAAACAATACATGGAGGAATCATGTCCAACAATTTGAAATACGGCAGCATCAGCTCCCGTGAATCTATCGAACTGGAGGAGAAATATGGAGCGCATAATTACCATCCGCTACCAGTCGTTCTCGCCAAAGGTGAAGGTGCGTTCTTATGGGATCCCGAAGGAAACAAATATTTCGATTTCCTTTCTGCCTATTCTGCAGTAAATCAGGGGCATTGCCATCCGAAGATTATTCAGGCTTTGATAGACCAAGCCAAAGAACTGACTCTCACATCCCGCGCCTTCTTTAATAACAAGCTTGGCGAATACGAAAAGTACATTACCGAATACTTTGGGTATGACATGGTTCTACCCATGAATAGCGGTGCCGAAGCAGTGGAAACTGCCATGAAGCTTGCCCGTAAATGGGCTTATAACGTGAAAGGCGTGGAGCCAGATCGCGCCATTATTATCTTTGCTGAGAATAACTTTCATGGACGCACCATTTCCATCATTTCAGCTTCTTCAGATCCCGATTGCACAGAAGGCTTTGGACCTTTCACCCCAGGCATAGCCAGGGTTGATTATGATGATGCTAATGCTCTTAAAGTATATCTGGAAAAGCATGGCAAGAATGTTGCTGCCTTTATCGTGGAACCAATCCAAGGTGAAGCTGGAGTGTTTGTTCCCAAAGACGGTTACTTGAAAGACTGCTTCAACCTTTGTAAAGAACACAATGTGCTGTTCGTGGCAGATGAAATCCAGACAGGTTTAGCCAGAACGGGTAAACTGCTGGCTTGCGATTATGATAATGTACGCCCAGATATGCTGATCCTTGGCAAAGCTCTTTCCGGTGGTGTGCTTCCTGTTTCCGCAGTGCTTGCCGATAAAGAGATCATGATGCAGATCAAACCAGGCCAGCATGGCAGCACTTATGGCGGATTCCCGCTTGCCTGCGCAGTAGCAAAAGCTTCCTTGGAAGTGCTAAAAGAAGAAAAGCTTGCCGAGCGTGCTTATGATCTTGGTAAGAAGTTCCGTGCGGCACTACGAAACATTAAGCACCCGATGCTTAAATTGGTGCGTGGCAAGGGATTGTTGAATGCCATTATCGTGGAACCCAAAGATGGAAATGAGGCTTGGGATGTTTGCCTGAAACTGAAAGAAAAAGGCATCCTGTGCAAACCTACACATAGACACATTATTCGTTTAGCTCCACCTTTGGTGATCACCGAAGAACAGCTGATGGAATGCGTGCAGATCTTAACTGATGTATTCAACGAAATGTAAGCGTGACCAATAATTACATTAATGGGGTGGATAAACCACCCCTCTTTTTTTCGGGAGAATAGCGATGACCATACCTGCAGATTTTAAAAGCGGCTTTGTAGCCATTATCGGTAAACCAAATACGGGAAAATCTACCCTGATGAACCTAATCCTGGGAGAGAAGCTCTCCATCACCTCTGCTAAGCCCCAAACTACCCGTTATGCCATAAAGGGTATCTGGAACACACCCAAGCATCAGATTGTATTTGTGGATACACCCGGCTATCTCAAGCCCCGTTATGAGATGCAGGAAAAGATGATGCGGATCTGGAACGATGCCTTTAAGGATGTGGATCTGGTAATCTTTCTGGCACAGATATCAGGCTTCCCAAGTGAGTATGATACGGAAGTTCTGGAACGGCTTAAATACCTGAAGAACCCGCAGTTGGCAGTATTTAATAAGCTGGATTTATGCCCCGATGCAAAGCTTGAAGACTTGAAACAGCATCTACCGAATTCGATTACAGAGAGTATCATGGTATCCGCAAGAACAGGTGATAACGTTCCCGAACTGATAGCAACGATAAAGAAATATATCCCCTATCATGATCCATATTATGAAGAAGATCAGCTTTCGGATTTGCCCATGCGCTTCTTTGCCAAAGAGACCATTCGTGAAGCCATCTTTCATCAGTTCGAGCAGGAAATACCCTATGCTACCGCCGTTATTATAGAACGTTACAAAGAAACTCCAGATAAAGTGGTGATTGATGCCGTGATTTGGCTGGAACGCCAAAGCCAAAAGCCCATTATCATCGGCAAGAACGGAGAAAACCTTAGAAAGATAAGGGAATATGCCGAGCGGGACTTATCCAGATTCATCCAGATGGAAGTGCAAATCCATCTTTGGGTGAAGATAAACCCCAACTGGAGAAAAAAAGCCAACGCCCTGCGTGAGCTTGGTTTCGAATAACGCCGCAACCCTATTTAGCGTTTTGCTAATTATTAACCCTCCTCC
>JALNXT010000400.1 GCA_023230245.1 Candidatus Cloacimonadota bacterium | reverse complement strand
CGAGTTCACCATTCACGGAGATTTCGCCAAGTAAGCTGATGTCGCTGATGATGTCTTCGGCATGGCGGATAAAGAGCGTTCCCGGTCTGAAGGGAGCCAATTGTACTTGCTCTTCTCCCATTGCCAAAAGCACCGTTGCAGCGGGTTGGTTTTGTCCGCTGCCTTCTGCAAGGCGTACCCAGGCAGGGAAGCGGGGGTTTATCTCGATGAGGTAGAACACGCCTTCTTCGTCTTTCATGATCTCCAGTTCGCAGGGTCCGCGCCAAGAGAGCGCGGCGATTACTTTTTTGGCATAGCTTTCCAAGCCGGGGTTCTTAACTACCACCCCACCAAAGCCTTTGCCTTTATCAGTAATCACTAACTTGCGTTGTGGAACCATGCCCAGACAGCCACCCTTGCCATCGCCCACGATTACCACGTTAAACTCGTCGCCTTCGATGATCTGCTGCATAATAATCGGCAAGCCCCATTTCGCCTGAAGCTCGTAAAAGTACTTCTGGGCTTCAAACACGTTATAGGCTTTGTAGGCTTCATACAGCCTGCCTTTGATGATTACCGGATAGGTCAATTCACCCTGTAATTTAACTATCTCTTCGGCAGAATTCAGCAGGTGAGTTTGGGGGATATCGATGCCTTTAGGGGGGAAGAATTGGGAAAGCTTGATCTTATCGCGCAGGTTAAATTGCTCTTCTGTGGGCAGATAAGTGTGGATGCCACGTTCTTGCAGCTCCTTTTCCAGGCGGATATAGATGGGTATTTCGGAATCCAAAGTGGGGATGATGACATCGATCTTGCTACGGCTGAGGATGTAATCCAGACGTGCCAAAAAGGAATCTGCGCCCGTGGAGGGATAGGGCATTTGGTAAACTTCATCGGTGATGCCTTCCAGGTAAATACCGGATTCCATGGCGTCATATACCAAGCCGATAATCCTACCCTCAAAACCTGCCGCACGGATACTGCGAATTACCGGCACTCCGGGCTGAGGATTATCCCCTGTCTTTAGCCCCGAAACGGCAATGTTTATCTTGAGGTGGCTGAGGTCTGGCATCATGCTTCCACCAAGCGTAAGGCTTTCAGCATCGCCATATAGTGTTCCATATCGCTGCGGGCGTTTTCTATATTAACATCGTATTCTTCGGTTATCAGGGATATTATATCATCCTTATCCACCCCTTTTTGCAGGTGTTTGAGAATGAATAAACCGGTGTCATTCACGGTGTAGCTAATCCCATTCTCGGGATCAAAGATAAAGCCGTTCTTGTTCACGGCAAGGGTCATCAATTGGTCGGTATTCATATTTACCTCTTCTGGTTAAACTCATAGCAAGATGTTTGGATGCTTGCTAAGCTTAGCTGCCTATTAGTACAAAAGGACTCTGCAAATCCCTCATATTAGTTTTAGCAGTTGGGCAACAAGCATCTACTATCTCATTCTATTTCCTGCACTTAGTTAAATATTATACTAATCTTAAAGAAACGTAAAAGCAAGCCTATGCCTTTGACTTATCAATCGGCGACTGTATTTCCGAACCAAACACACTTATTTGCGCTTCGCCGATTTATGAGTTAAAGATAAACCACTAATCCTATCTTTTAACTCACAAGACGCTGAGTGGTAGTTTATTTGGCTTATCACAAAGCTTATCGCAGCGTCTTGTAAGTCAAAAGATATCGCTGCGTAATGGTGCCACGAAACGCTAAAAAGGGGAGCAGGTTTCTAACCCCGCTCCCATAATAGTAAAGAGAACTTATCTACTTGACGCCTGGGTTAACAATAAAGTTCAATGTCCCGATATCATTTGTCTGTCCTGCACCCGGGAAGTTTAGACTAAAGGTATTGGCGGTAATATAGCTAACAGTAGCACTATAGGTTAAGGCTCTTACCCCTGTAACCACCGAATTGGGAGCTCTACTGATTTCAAAACGTCCATTCTCATCCACCATAGAAAACATCTCACCTTGTTGAGTTCCGTCTACTTGCATGAAAAATATGGAAGTATTGGTAATGAGGTTTCCATTATTATCTTTAGCTAAGCCAGTTATCTTTCCACCTTCACCCATCACAATTGGATTGGGAAAGTTATATATCTGCCCAATTTGGGGAACGGTGAATGTAATGTTTGATGAGTATAAGCCGTTTCTATTATAACCCGTGCTAAAATAAACGGTAAGTGAGGCTTTGCTAGTGGGAGGATACACTTGAGTAGAAAAGTATCCGTTTTCATCAGTTGAAAATGAGCCAATACCCTCGCCTGAGGAAGTTACGGTGATGCTACCCCATTCATTGGCAAGGGGCTGATTGTTAGCATTCAGAAGCCTGCCTGTTAAGATATAGCTTTCATCGGTAATCACGATATCGGAGATTGCCAAAGTTCCTTCGCCAGCGGGGGTATTAATTGTGGCTGTGTTGGGAGAGCTGTTCTGTCCGACATAAGCGCGAATTATCACGTGTGAATTGGCTTTTACGGAAATGCTAAAGCTACCATCAGCGGCAGAATACACCTTGGTATATCCCGCATAATCGACACCAGTGGCTACTACTTGCGCATTTGCGATGGGGGTATTATTGGCGTTGTTCCAAACCACTTTCCCGG
>JALNXT010000399.1 GCA_023230245.1 Candidatus Cloacimonadota bacterium | reverse complement strand
ACCCGATTTCAAAAGAGTTATTCTGCTGTTTCCAGAGTTCCCGGATATAAGACGCCAAGCTATCTATTACTATATTAAAGCTGAAATCGAAAGCGGAGCTATAACAGAAGCCGAAATGCATATTATTCAATATAATAAAGAATTGGATGCAAACTCACTTATAGAACTGAACCAACTTTTGGAGAGCAAGATATGAAGAGAATAATAGTCTTAACGATAGGGCTCCTCGTACTGGTTGCTCTGTATGCACAAACCCAGAATTTACCTGATATCAGTGTAAAGGGTGAAAGCGACATTAGAACCTTCCTTTATAAGCGTGCTCTGCATCTTTCTCCTTTGGTTTCATTAGGAGATAGCTTGCCTTCCTTTATCCCTGCTTACACTGTAGTGCAAAGTGTAAAACCGAATAAGATAAAAGATGTTAATAATGGCTTTTTCCAATTTGAAGCAAATGCTGGATTCGGGTTGGATAGTTTCTTTAGCTTTTATCCCAAAGACTCATGGATACATAAATTCTCTCACTATATGGATTTAAGGGCTCCTGAAACAAGTTTGATCAGTTTCCGTAATCATCTTTCTGTAGGTGGAGAGCTTGATCCCAATCTTCCTTTTGTATTTAGGCTGGATCATACCACCACTAAGACTAACAACTACAAAGGGAGCTATGCCGAAACTTCTCTAGCTCATTATAACGAGTTGATTGAGCTTGGTGCCATACAGCTAAAAGATATCAACTGGCAACTGGGGGTAAGCAATATCAGGCAAGAAGTACTACTTGATGACTTTAACAAAGATTACTATGATGCCTATCTTTCGCAACAGATAAAAGTAGGTGCCACGAATACCAATGCAAGATTTATTTGCCAAGCCGGAGAGTTTGGTATGCAGCTTGCGCCTCTTATCAATTGGGAACCTCAGGACATCACCAATATACGTTTTCATTTGTTGGCAGATGCTTACAGATTTATTCCCAGTGTTGAATTCCAGTATAAACATCAAATTAGCGATAGCGGAAAGCTAATCATCAATAATTATCCGAGCTTAGACAGCAATAGCTTCAATTCTATTTTAGAAAAGGGTGCATGGATTCAATTTAGTAATGCCCACAAACTGATGCTAACTCCTCTTAAGTTAAAGACTTCTTTGGAGTACACATATCCAGCATCTAATGATTTTAGCCTTAGAAGCCTTTTAGTCAAAAACCTCCTCAAATATGAGGCACAAAGCCCCATCTTAGCATCAGGTTCTACTTATGGAGTTGCCAGTGTCGATTTTTTTGATATTGCATCAAGTGAAACTTCTGTGGAAGCATTTTTCAAAATGAAGGATTTTGGCTTAAATCAAGAACTAAAGGTAGATTTAGCATATTTTCCTGGTTATTCCATGCGCAGAGTTGGGTATATACCAATTTTAACTCTAACCACCAATGCTAACTACTGCATGAAGAATTGGTTGTTCAGTATCGATATCTGCCAGAATTATTTTACGATTGATCATGCTGGTAAACATCTTTCAGAAACCGTTATTGGAAATCTTGGTGTCGAACATTCCTTGGATGGCTCAACTATATATGCTGAATTAGCCAACATCTTGAATCAACACCAGTGGGAGTTTTCGGAACATCCTTCTAGAAAAAGAAACATATTCTTAGGATTGAAGCACAGGTTTTAGGTAGTACTGTGATAAATATAAATTGTTGCTCGTATCCGCTGGGATTGGTGTTTATCGATGCATAGCGTTAAGAATGTTATCAGGGTTATTCTCAATATTGCTTTCGGAAGTTTTAGTGGAATGCAAGCATTTATGGCACCTGTAACCATGTTGTACTTAGTTCGTAGTGACAGCATCCTAAGCGTTCTAACCAGTCTCTTTAGCACCCACATTCACTACTTCCCGCTCATCATCTTTCTAATTACGCTTTGTTTTATAATCTTCATGCTCATCAAATTGAGGCTCTTCCACTTTGGTAACATTCAAGAATATGTAGATCAGGTAATAGACATAAATCTTAGCACCTTAACCTTTGTGATCATTGCCTTAATCTTTTATGCTATAACTGCTTTCGTTGCGTATTTCTATGGCATATCGGGTGCGTTAAAACCTGGACTTGCCTTACTTTTCAAATTATTCACTTCCATGTTAGTGTTTTTTCATTACATTCATTATATCTGGTTGCAGCCCTTCTACCAAAGACAATACGGATTAAAGCGCTCTTTACAAGCTCTGCATGCCCGGATAAGAAATCATAAAATGGGGTTCATGAGATTTACAACCTTTATGCTCGTCGTGATATTTGCCACTGTAAGGGTATATCAGCTTTACATGGCATATATTATTGTGCCCTTGCTAGAAGGATTTAAGAAGTATGCAGGAATTGATTTACGGTTCAGATTATTACCCTTCAATAGGATAAGTGATGTGTTTTTGAATGTCTTAATTCTATTCGTGGTCTTTATCGTTTCCAATATCCTATTTTCACCCGCGATATTTGCCATCCATCGCGTTTTTCTAAGTTTGAATCCTATTAAAGTAAAGTTGAGTTGAGACTATGCCTAAACTAAAGAATAAGAAACCTAAGCGCATCAAAAAAGGACAAAGAAGAAT
>JALNXT010000398.1 GCA_023230245.1 Candidatus Cloacimonadota bacterium | reverse complement strand
GATAAACTGGCGGTTTTCCTTAACAAGATATTCCAGTAGTCCAATCTTGGGTCCCAGACTGTCTATCGCATCGATGATGTAATCTGCCCCGGCAAGCAGCTCCGCACGGTTATCGGCATCGATAAAAGCGCAGTGACAAGTTATGCTTGCATGGGGATTGATGTCCAGGATTCTCGCCTCCATAACGGCGGTTTTGGCTTTGCCAATGCTGGAGTGCAGGGCAATAACCTGGCGGTTTAGGTTGCTGGCGCCAACGGTATCGAAATCTATGAGGATAAAGTTGCCTATCCCTGCGCGGGCTAAGGCTTCCGCGGCATAACCGCCCACTCCTCCCAAACCGGCAATGGCTACCGTGGTTTGCGAGAGGGCTGTCATGGCTGGGGTGCCGATGAGCAGCTCGGTTCTGGAGAAATCTGTGCTTTCCATAGATGGATTTAGCTGCTGGGGAAAAGCTTGCGGGCGTTAAGGCTTTGCATGGCGACCAAGTTATCAACACTGATACCGCTCAAGGCTGAGCATTGCTGAATTACATCCAGTAATCTGAGCAGAGGGTTTTGCTCGTCCGGGTGCACGTAATATTGGGTAATATCGGTTTCAAACAAGAAGCGTTGATGATTCAGCATGGCGGTTAGTAAAGCTATTTTATCTTCTTTCAGGATGCGGGAACTGATGGTGAAAATGGCATTTAAGCGCTTTAATTGGGTAAAGCCTTCTGTAGAGCCGGCATAACCATGCACCAGATAGGGCAGAGGGTATTGTTTAAGGGTTTTATAGGCTTCTTCATGGTGCCCCACGATATGCAGAACCACAGGCAAGCGGTAATCTGCTGCTAAATCGAGTTGTTGAATCAGTTCTTTTCTTTGCACGGCTATTTCAGGATTACCGTTATCCAGCCCTATTTCGCCGATTGCCCAGATGCTCTTCGCCTCACAAAGCTCTTTGATATCAGTAATGCTCAGGTCACATGCGTCAAAATTAGGGTGAATACCAGCACTAAAAAGGATGCGCGGATCAGGATGCTGCAAATGCCAGGCGATCTCACTCTTGCGCAGGACAGCAGAAATAAAGCGAGTGATGCCCTTTGCTTCAGCTTCATCAAGTAGGGGAGAAAGATCGAAGGTTTCCGCTAAATTGGCAAGGTGACAATGTGCATCGATGAGCTTCATAACTTAAGCTCCGGCAGTAAGATGCATATTTCCTGGGCTGCCCGCAAACCGGCATTGCCATCCAGCGGGTTGATGAGGGTGCGGATAACCTTTGCACGTGCTGCGGCGGTATTTGTTGCGGTGCTAAGTGCTTCGTCTATCGCAGCAGGCAATTCTTCAAAGCTGTCGATGCGGATAGATACGCTTTTTATCAGCTCTATCACGTCGTCCATAGTACGTTTTGTGGCTTCGATACTGAAGGTGATAATGGGGCGGTTCACGATGCAAAACTCGGCTATCAGGCTGTTGGTGTCGCCAATGCAGACATCGGAGATGAGCAGATAGGGATAGATGTCCATGGCGTTGATATAATGTATCCCCTCTAAATTGGCAAAATAGTCCTTGTAATACTCGCTCATGCGGGGATGCAGGGTTACCAGCACATTATACGCTGTGGCAAGGGATTGCACTTTGTCATACCATTTGTGTGCTGCGCTCATGCCAGAGCCATCCCAAGTAGATGAAAACAGCAGAGTGGGCTTATCCTTATCTAAATTAAGGGTGTTACGCAATTCGTTTAGTTGCTCGGCGGGGTATGACCCATCGAACAGAGAATCGCTCTTAGGATAGCCGATCGCCTTCACTGGCTTGGCACCGCGGGCTTTGATGCGGGTTACATCATGCATACTGGTCATCATATAGAGATTGAAGAGATTGTAATAATATGCTTTGGGGAAGCGCTTGAAGTTATATGCACCGTGCTCCAAACCTATTTTGATAATGCTTTTAACGGGATATTTCCAGGCAGCATTGCGGAACATGATCACCCCATCAGGGAAACAGAAGGGGTAGAGGTAGATCTTTGTTGCAGGTGGCAGCATGGGTTGCAGTTTGGGGATAAGTGTCTTAGAGCTAAGCACAATGCCCATCGGAGAAAGGTGTTTAGCGATATTGCGGAAGATAAAATAATCGAAGGGGTCTTCCACATGCAAAAGGTATAGCTTCTTGCGCCTGAATAGCTTGCAGATGTACCATGCGATGTGGTATGGAACCAGGGAAAGATAATAGGTAAAGACCATGGCTTACTGCTGCTCTTTTAGCTTGATGTACTCGAGGACGGCGGAGTAAACGCTTTTTGGGGAGATCAGTTTCATGCAATTATGGTGCTTTAGCGGGCATTCATCTGCACCGTGGCTGCCACAAGGACGGCAGTTTAATTCCGCTTCAAAAACTCTATCCCCTTCGCGGAAGGGATAATAGCCGATGCCCTGCACGGTAGGCCCAAACATGGCGAATACGTTTGTTTGCATAGCATTGGCAATGTGCAATGCACCGCTATCGTTGCAAATCATCAGGCTACATTTGGCAATTACCGCAGCACTTTCCAGCAAGTTAGTGCTACCGGCAAGGTTTATAATGGAAGTGTAGGGGTTGGCTTTCAGGACTTTCTTCTGGATATCAT
>JALNXT010000397.1 GCA_023230245.1 Candidatus Cloacimonadota bacterium | reverse complement strand
GGTTATCGTAATATGTATCCACCATCTCATCTGTAGGCTGAAAGGGATTGCTCCCGCTAAAGTTCTTGGTTTCATCCACAATCAGGATGCCTTGATCCATAGTTACAGGACGGCTGCTAATCACTTGGGAGTAGAGGCTTTCGTTCAAATCGTTATCGAAGGCAGTTAGGCGGTAATAGTAGTATTGCTGAGAGCCTATCACAGCTTCATCGTGATAGCTGGTAAACTCTTCTGTTGCCATTACCGTAGCCAGCAATTCTCCCACAGTGCTGTTTTCCCTTGAACGCCAAATATGATATCCTGCTAAGTCCATTTCGGTGTTGGGAGCCCAGGAAAGCACTATCTCTGTTTGGAATGGCTCTATTGTAAAACTGGTGGGAGTTAGCGGAGCATGCAAGGGAATCCCGCTGGTGTAAACACTCATGCTCTCAGTACCGCTTGCATCCACAGAGCACACATAAATGTCGTAGAGAACGCCTTCTTGCAGATTGCTGAGCACACACATGTTGTTAGGGGCAGTTACAGTTACCGTCTGTGAGCTTGCCGTATTGGTATAGCTAAGCTTATAGTGGTCTATATTAGGATCGTTTGCGAGACCCCATTCCACCGTTAAAGAGCTGCCATTGCCGGCATCCCAAACCATTAGGTTAGAGGGGGCATTGGGTAAATTTGCATAGCTGGCAGCTAACGCAGTGGATGCACGGATAACCTCGGCACAATACACAGGGTCTATGTTTGCCGTTAAATCGTCGTCGGAGTGGTACCAAGGGCTGAAATTATACTCGAAATAGTAAACCACCGGATAACCCTTTTGCCAGAAGGAATGGCTATCACTGGAACCGGAATTCAATGTGCCATACACGGGCACGAGTGAGGTATATTGGCTGGTGATTTGCGCTGCTCGATTACTATAATCCAAATAGCCATCATAGGGCATCAATAACACCCGTTGATCACCTGCTATGTTGTTTGCGATCATATCATGGTTCATCATCAACCGGATATTCATCGCTTCAGCTTCGGCATATTGCGCATAAGCCTTAGAGCCCCATAAGCCAAATTCTTCCGCTGCAAAGGTAACAAAGCGAATCGAGCACTTTGGCTGATATCCTGTTGCCATCATTACTCTTGCCATTTCCAAGGCTGCCACCGCTCCGCTGGCATTATCGTCCGCACCGGGTGCCAAAACATAAGGAGTGGTTCGGGTTATGGAATCGTGATGCCCGCCCACCACGATATAAGTATCGGGATACACGCTGCCGGTGATCGTAGCTACCACATCGTATTGCGTGGTACCTTGCCACTGAAAGTCGTGCAAGTCAGCATTGCTGATGCCAAAACGCAGAAACTGGCTCTTTATCCAATTGGCTACTGTTAAACGATTATCTGCCAAAGCATAACGAGTTTGCATATCTTGCAAGGACTGGATGAAGCATAGCACACTATCCGCATTCACCTGCGTTAACAGGCTTTCGATCGTGGTGCGATTAGAATTAAGCTCCGCAGGTGGGGCTGTTTGAGGCCTAAGGCGAAGGGGCTTTAGTTCCAGCAGGATAAAGGGATTGCTGATCTTTTGGCGCAAGTGTATCTCATCCAGCTTGGTTTGCAGGAGCAGCGACGTATCCAAATCAATCAGGATATTGCCACAGTTGTTTATCTCGCTGTCCTTGCCCATTCCCAGCTTGGTTACCAGATACAAGCTGCCATCTTCTGCTTTTCCGAGCAATTTGGCATCGGGATAGCCCAGGCTATTGCTTCCGGCAATGATCTGAGTTTCATTGTAGTAATATACATCTAAGCCACTATTGGCAAGCGTATTTACCGCCTGCCTTAGGACACTGGTATTTGCTTGTTTCAGTGCTTTGCTGTTGGGAATTCCCAAAATGTATTGCGGTGTGGCTGCCAAAATGCCAGCTACTATGGCTATTAATAAAACCAGGATATATCTTTTCATGTTATCTCCATGTGGGTCAATTACGTACTAACTGGAGTTGTGCAATTCCTGTTCCGAAACCAGTAATTAAAGGCTGTTATATCATTGTTGCATATCAATATGATATATATCCATATTATGAGGCTTGCCGATATTTAGCTATCTTCTTGTTACGAAACATCATATAGTTTTCGCTTTCTTTGGCACAGTCCTTGCGTATAATATAAGGAAAAGCTAATAAGGAGTTCTCAATGAAAAGAGCATTTTTTATCTTAATCCTGATGGCCCTAGGGCTAAGCACTTTAGTGGCAGATTTGAACGATGACATCAAAAGGGAAATCCGTGTAGAAATGGAAAAGAACCTCAGTGATGTCCCCGGTTCTCCCAAATTAATCATGAGCATTAACAAAAATCTAAACACCAAATCAGATTCACAAGATACCGCATATATGGGTATTTTCTCCGAAGACCTAAGCTTCCCCAAAGCGCAAGAGCTTGGTTACAAAGGTTATTATGGAGTGCTTATCACCGGTGTTGTTTCCGGCTCACCTGCCTGGGAACAGCGTCTGCAAGAAAACGACATCATCCTCAGTATGGATGGCAAGGAAGTAACTAACTTTGCCACCTTTGAACGGCTGCGGAAACTATACCGTGCAAATGACACCATTACCATGGAGCTT
>JALNXT010000396.1 GCA_023230245.1 Candidatus Cloacimonadota bacterium | reverse complement strand
CCAGCGTAAGATGATCTATCCAAGAGACGAATTTCTCCACTGTCAAGGGGTATTCAGGCCAATCACGATTAGAGAACCTAAACGCAATATCATCTGCAAGCTGGTAATACTTCAATAGTAAGTTTATATCTTTGGAATAGTTCTTATATGCATACAAAGGGGTTCGCCACTGTAAGATACGGTCAACACCCTCGGTAACGATGGTTTTGAATCCTTCCACTTCATAAATAATATCGGAGAGTTTGTCCTCGTAGATTAGCTCAGTATTACGGAAGGTAGTGGTATAATAGCCAAATTCCTTTTGCATCAATTCACGATGCATGGCTACTTGATCCAAGAACTCATTGGTGTCGTATAAAAAAGCCAGAGAATGGAAATAGGTTTCTCCCAACAGTTCAACGCACCCAGTATCAACCAGCTTTTTAAATGAATCAAGCGTCTCGGGTGAGTATAGTTTAAATTGTTCAATAGCCGTACCGGTAATAGAAAAAGCAACCTTAAAGCGCCCTTCACTCTGTTGGATTAGTTCAAGCAGCAGTTTATTGGTAGGTAGATAACATTTCTCTGCCACTTTCTTCATCACCAAGCCGTTCAGCTTGTCATCGAAAAGATTGTGGTTCTGCCCGATATCTAAAACGTTGAAGTGATCCAATCTATAAGGTTGATGTACTTGGAAATAGAATATAATATTCAGCATTATCTCTCCTAACTCTGCGGTCTGCGGATGAATTCCGCTAACATAGTTGAGTACAGATGTCTAATCTTTTCGGCAGCTTCATCCCATTGTATGCGGTTTACTTCGTGCATACCTTCAAAGCCCATTTTGATTCTTTTTTCAGGGTTTTCTATCAGATGGTTTATCGTCTCTGCCCAAAGGTCTATATCCCAATAGTCTATCTTAAAGGCATGATGCACAACTTCGGCTACCCCAGACTGTTTGGAAATAATGGAAGTAATCCCAAATGCCATGGCTTCCAACGGCGAAATGCCAAAGGGTTCCGATACCGATGGCAATACATATATATCCGAAGCCCTAAGGATGTTTTCCACTTGCTTACGGTTTAGAAAGCCCGTGAAAAGAAAGCGATGTTTCAGCTTTAAAGCAGCGGATTTGCGTAACAGATGGCGGGACATATCACCCGTTCCTGCGATTATAAAGCGTGCTTCAGGATGCACCTTTAACACTTTATCAGCCACGTCAAGGAAGTAATCCGGTCCCTTCTGTAAGGTTATCCGCCCCAAGAAAAGGACTGTAGGTCCTTTGAATATGCGTTTTTGCGTTAAAATTGTATCGTCAGGGATAGAAAACGCATTGTGAATTATACGTATCTTGCCTGTGTCTATACGGTAGCGGCTCATAATCATCTGCGCGGTATATTTGGAAACGGCGATCACCTTATCGGCAAATGTCATACCAGCGTGCTCAATTTTATGCACTCGTTCATCGCCAGGACCACCGGCTCTATCAAATTCCGTAGCGTGGATATGCACCACCAAAGGCTTTTTCGATATCTGTTTGGCAAGCATTCCGCTTGGGTAGGTAAGCCAATCATGCGCATGGATAAGGTCATAATCCAACGACCGCGCAAATCTATCTGCACGCAGCGTATATTCTTGCACTTTGCGGATTAAGTCTTCATCACCAATCAGATTAGTGGTCATCTGTTCCCATAAATCTTGTTCTTCATTGGTAACTATCTCATTCATCCAATAGTGTTTCTTAACGGTTGCAGCGTATTTTTTAACATCCCGCAAGCTAAGGTAAGATTGTGGCTGAGCAGAGATGCCAACATACTCCAGCCTTTCATTCATCGTCTGAAAAACCCGCTTACTATATTCCTTGTGCATCAAGGGGTCTAAAAACACTGCCGGTAGTGTATCAACATCGCCTTCTTCACGCAAAGGGAAATATACCAGTTCTTTGGTAGGCAGCACCAAATCTATCTTTATCCCCTGTGCCAATAGTGCTTTCACCATACCGTAACAAGCCATACCCAAACCACCGGATATTAAGGGAGGAAATTCCCAAGTGAACATTAATATCTTCATTTCTCTTCCCCCAGTTGGGCAATATAGCTTTCGATGTTATATAGTGCCGCAACGCTCCATGCCTGAGCCGGAGCTCCTTTGGGAAAATGGGGTGCATCTCCATCCCAAATCTCTGCCACGGAAGCTATATGACCGCGCATAAAGCTGTTTCTGAAAGTCTGAACGAATGAGCTAAGCGTTTCTTTTATCTCTTTATCCGGTCTCACACCTTTATGAGTTCTTACATAAAGACCGCAGAAAGCTCCCAATAGCCAAGCCCAAACACTGCCGTTATGGTAGGACATATCTCTCTCGCGTTGAGTTCCATAATACTTTTTACGGAAGCGCATGTCCCTGGGACTAAGTGTGCGAATGCCATAATTGGTGTAAAGCTCCATAAATGCTCTTTCAAGCACCTTTGCCATTTTGTCTCTGCTTAGCACAGGCCAGGGCAACGAAAGCGCAAGAATAGCATTGGGACGTATCTCAATTACCGGCGCATCTCCATTGAGCCTGTCCGCAAGAAAATCATCATTCCAGAATTTGCCAAAGGAATCAAGCACACGTTCCTTCATCTCTAGCATTTGGGGAAG
>JALNXT010000395.1 GCA_023230245.1 Candidatus Cloacimonadota bacterium | reverse complement strand
GGTTTTCGTCATTTCCGCCACTAATAATGTTTGACAGAAAAGCAAGCCTCAAAAACATGGTAAAGACTAACGCGGAGATGTGTCCGAGCTGGTTGAAGGAGCACGATTGGAAATCGTGTGTATGTGCAAAACGCGTACCTAGGGTTCGAATCCCTACATCTCCGCCATATAACTCCTTCCCGAGGCTCATCGTGTCTTTTAATTAAGGAGTTTCTCATGATAAAAAACAAACCCTTCCTCATTGGTTGCATCATCTTTCCTCTTATCTTGATAATTGGGTTTATCGTAGGTTTTGTAAGCACCGTAGGCAAAAGTATGGGTGGGACAAGCACAAAAGTCCCCACAAATGCATGGCTGAGGGTGAACCCCAGTGCCATAATATCCGATTACAACGAAATGCAAGCCATTAAATGGTTCGGCTCCAGCTCTAACAGTGCGGAAGACATGGCACGCAAGATACGCAGTGCAGCAAGTGATTCCCGCATTAAAGGCATGCTGCTTGAGCCAAGTGTTATCCAAACCAGTTACCCTGCCTTGTCCGAGATTGGCTTAGCCATTGCAGAGTTTAAGAAATCCGGCAAGCCTGTGGTAGCCTTTGGTGAATCTTTCTCCCAAGGCGATTACCTCTTAGCATCTTACGCCAACGAAATCTATATGGAGCCTTCTGCCTCTGCGGGCTTAGTGTTAGAAGGCGTTTCCAGCAACCTCATGTTCTATAAAGAGATGCTGGACAAGCTGGGGATTAAGATGCAAATCCTGCAATCAGGCGAGTATAAAGGCGCGGGGGAACCATATTCACAGACCTCTCTGAGTGATGGCACCAGAAACAATATTGACGCTGTGCTCAAAGACCGCTACACCATCCTGCTAAGGGACATTGCTGCAAGACGCAAGATGAGTATTGAGGACATCACCAAGGTCTTTGAAACCCGCGAAGATTACTTCCTGCATGCCGACACAGCCAAAGAACTGAAGCTGATTGATTACCCCATGGGACGCACCGCTATGCTTGCCAAACTAAAGCTGAACGACGATCGCTTGCTGAATATCGCCGATTACTCAGCGGCAGAACCCAAGCAAGCTAAGAACAAGATTGCCGTGGTATATTTGACAGGACAGATCAGCCCCAACACAGGTAACCAATTCGGCAGTCAGAACATGATAAGTGCCTCCAAGGTTAAGAAGATTATCGAAGGCATCCGCAAGAACAAGGACGTTAAAGCCGTAGTACTGCGTATCAACAGTCCCGGCGGGAGTGCTTTGGAATCCGAAAAGATTTACCAACAATTGCTGAGCCTGAAGAAAGACTTTCCCATCGTGATCTCCATGGGTGGCGTGGCTGCTTCTGGAGGCTACTACATCTCCTGCGCCTCGGATTATATTATGGCAGATGAAGCCACGATAACCGGCTCCATTGGCGTGATCATGATGATTCCCGAAACAGAAGGCTTGGGCAAAAAGCTCGGACTGCGCACCCAAACCTTGAAGCACGGCAAATTTGCCGGCTCTTTTAACCTGTTCCAAGCTTACAGCCCCGAATTACTTGCTTCGTTAAAGCGAAGCTCTACCGCAACTTATGACGAGTTTAAGGCTCGCGTTATTTCCGCCCGTAGATATGAACCGGGCACCATTGATTCCGTTGCTGAAGGCAGAGTATTCAGTGCCTTAACAGCTAAAAAACTTCGCTTAATAGACGATATTGGCTCTCTTGATGCTGCCATTGCCAAAGCAGCAAGCTTGGCGAAAATCCAAAGCTACAGTGCCGTCAATTTCCCCGAAAAAATAAGTATACTGGACGCCTTGAAGGATTCCGACATACTAAAAATGAGACAAGCAATGCGTATGGCAAATGACCCTGCCGCAGAGATGGAACGCGCTTTGCGCCTGATTCCCGCAGCCGGCGAGTGGCATTACTTGTTACCCTACAAATTGGATTAACATGAAAAAAGACAGTTTTAATACAGAAATCATCGTGAACGTGCACCCCCTAGAAAAGCGGGTTGCCGTCCTCGAAGATAACCGCCTCGTGGAGCTCTTTGTGGAGCGCCGTGACAAACAGAACCCCGTCGGCAACATCTATAAGGGAATCGTGAAAGACGTGCTTCCCGGCATGGGTGCTGCGTTTATCGAAATTGGCATGGAGCGTACTGCGTTTCTGCATTACAGCGATATCGTGATGGATTTCCTGGATGTGTTTGAAAACGACAAGCCTCGTGCCCGCACCAATCCCGCCGATTCTTCTCAGATAGGCAAACTTTTGAAGCCCGGACAGGAAATTGTAGTGCAAGTGCATAAAGGCCCCATCGGCTCCAAGGGTGCGCGCCTAACAGGCCAAATCTCCATACCTGGCAAGTACTTGGTGCTTTTCCCCAACAAAAACAAGATCGCTATTTCCCGCAAGATATACTCCCAAAACGAGCGTAGCCGCATCCGCAATATTCTTTCCGAAATAAAAGACCCTTCCTATGGACTTATTGTCCGCACCGAAGCTGAGGGCTGTGACGAAGATGACTTCCGCAACGAATACAAGGCTCTGGCAAAGACCTGGCGTCTAATTGACAAACAGCTTAAATACGCCAAGCCCCCTGTCTGCGTTTTTGAAGAAAATGCGCTGGAAAACTACCTGATTC
>JALNXT010000393.1 GCA_023230245.1 Candidatus Cloacimonadota bacterium | reverse complement strand
CGCCCTGTCTCTTTATACTATACTATACTATACTATACGGATATGCCTCTTATAATAAAAACATCAACATCGGATGTCATAATAAATTCACTTAGTTACCCCAATTCTTGCTTCCGTCTAACTTGCGGAAAAGAAAAATAAGAAGTAATAAAAAATATAATGGAGTAAAAATGAATTGCAAGAAAATAATTACAATCGTAATCATAACTATTATTGCTATGTCTTCAATCATTCTTGAGATAAGTGCTAAAGAAGTAAATACTGCAAGTTTTACATTAATGCCGGGGTCATCAAGAATTAGTCCTGTTTATGGATTTGTAACCAAAACATCAGGAAATGGGATGTCTGCAGTAGTTGCTCCTAACGTTGATCTTGATATTAATTTTTATAAAGATTCAATACCGGTATTTACGGTTCAAGTTACAACCGATGAAAATGGTTATTATCATATTCCTTTTCCAATAACTCCTGACATCGCTGATGAATTTAATGTAGTTGTTCAATATTTTCATTATAGTCCTAACTATAACTATACCGGCGGACATAGGTTAGATATTAGATTAGATCAAGCAATGTAGTATAATCATTATGGGAGAAGAATGTTTTTTCTTCTCCCTCTTTAAAAGGAGTTAATTATGAAAAAGTTTTTTATTTTACTAATAGCATTAAGTTATTTGGTTATATGTAATGCCTCTCATATAAACGAGATAAGTAATTTTGAATATAGTCATAAAGTTATGGATCATGATATGTATTTGGGATCTGTATTAAAGTATGAGAATAGGCTTTTTATAAATAATCAATATAAGATAGAAGAATTACAAATTTTAGAGGATGGAGCAGTTGAACCAATTTTAATGTATGAAACAAAACTTAATAATAGTAAGAGTGATTTTATAGATGAAAATAGATATTATTCTATTAGGCGCAATGAATTAGGATCACATAGACTTTTGATTTTTGATATCTCTTCAAGCCCAATGAATTTATTATCTGAGATAGGATTACCATATAATGGTCCTTATAGTGTTTCACACATAATAACAGATAATTATATTTATTTTACTGATTATCAAATTGAAGGATCTCATAGATTTAATAAAGAAACTATGGAGATAGACGGTTTTTTAACCGGATTATATGGAGGTTCAACAAGTTTTCAAGGAATGCCAATTATTTTATTTCATCATTATCAAGACGGGAACTTTATTAATGTATCTTTTAGATTTTATAATGAGTTACAAGATGATATTGAATTATTTGATTTTGAGGATTTTAATGATGAAATTTTTTTAGGGGCTCCTAATCAAATTTTAAGTATGATTATTAAGAATAATAAATTATTTTTACTTGGTAGAATGGTTTTATATGTTTATGATTTATCAGATATTGAAAATATAGAGTTGATAGCTTTTATTGATGAAAGAGAAACAATTATTGATAATTATTTTACAGGTGTTGATATTTATGAAAACATAATTTATACTTCTACCGCTACCGGAATTATTATGATTTATGAACTTACTGAAGATGAAGTAATTAATATTTTAAATTATTTTAATGAATTAGCTTTTGGTTCTTACGAGAATAATTTAGTCTTTAGTTCCCCATATCTCTATTATACTATTGGCACTATGTTAGAAATTTTCAATGTGTCAGATATTGATCATCCTATACAATATTATGGGAGAAATAATCTAACTTCTGTATATTATATTACTGAAGAAGATTTTTATATGGCATCATATAATTTACAATCCGGTACAGTAGATTTTTTTTCAGCTTTTAATGAAGAATCTTATATGTTTTCAATAGAAAAAGAATTATTAAATAATCCTACCTCTTTTATTTGTAATTTTTGTATTAATGAAGATTTATTATGTTTTTATCATAGGCCACCAGAGAATGAATTTTATGTTATTGATGTATATCAAATTACAGATAATAATTTAAATTATTTGTATCAAATTTCAACAAATTATATTGTTCCTTCTTCTGTGTATACAAAAGATAATTTGTTATTTATTCAGAATGATATTAATGAAATTAAAGTATACAATATTGATGATGACCCTGAATATATTACAAGTTTCTTCGGCAAAATATTAGATAGTAGTGGTATTGAAAGTGACTATTTAATATATAAAGATAATAATCATCTTTGTTTTAGAGAGTTAGATAATATTGAAGAAATAGCATATAGTATTCAGATTCTTGCATCTGAACAAGGTTATTCCAATATAATTAATGATGAATTTGTTTCGTTTTTGAATAGTGGAACAATGCAAGATAGATTTTCTGTTTATAATTATGATTTATTTAATGAATTAATGTCTTTAACAGATACATATTATGGTAAGGGATTAAATACGTTTAAAGGTTTTTTGACTGATAATTGTCAAAATCAAGATTATAGTATTTATTATAATATTCATAATGGAGAAATTAATGAGATTGGTCAACAATATGAGCAAAAATATGTTGGTAGGGCTTTTATATATCCTGAGTTACATAAAATGGTTCAATACGCATATTCAGGTATTCATGTTTATGACATAGAATACACAGTCTCATCATCTGATCAGGTAGTGGAATATGAGAGAGATACTTATGTTTATCCAAATCCGGTCAATGGGGGC
>JALNXT010000392.1 GCA_023230245.1 Candidatus Cloacimonadota bacterium | reverse complement strand
CAAGAGCTGCTTGCAGTTCTCCATTTTCACCGCTGCCTCCATGCAATCCATTAAACACAAGCATAGGCTTTATCTTGCTTAGCTCTGCCAAGAAAGCTGAAAAGCTTGGGAAACTTGAGTGATCCAGTTCCACGACATCATATCCCAAGATGCGCAACTGGGCTGCAATCTCTGCTCCGCTAACCAGCGATACTTCCCGCTCGGGGGAATCACCGCCTTTCAAAACAACAATAACGTTCATACTACCTCAAAACCGAGTTTGGTGGGCTGATACTTTATATTAAACAAGTTATCTCAATCTCTCCATTAAAGCAAGAAAGTTTATGTGTGGATTTGGTAAAACACTTTTAGTTTCAAGCCCATCGCTGTTTTGAATCTGGCGACATCTGCCACATTTGCCCCGCAGAAATCCAGTTCGGCAAGCTCGGGTTTTAATGCATCAATCAAGGCAAGAGTGTGCAGGCTACTTGCACCTTTACTCAAGGCTTCTTTTTCTGTTGCCATTAGCACTGTATAGGCGATTTTATTGTCGTTTTTCAGTAAGACATTGCTGCTAACAATACGACTATCGTGGTATAGGTTGAATTGACGCAACAAGCCTGCTTCGTGCAAGCTATAGTAAAAACCCTCCAAAGCATGAAAGCTAATTCCTGATTCCAGGTTTTTCCTTTGATTCATGGCTTTTATTAGCGTAATTAGTGCGCTAACATTTAGTTTTTCTGCGAAATGAAAGTCCAATTTCTTTGCCTTAGATAGGTTTTTTCGAACTTCTGCTAAGGGTATGCCTGCATTGGCATAATCGTGGACAAAGGTGTATAGAGGTTTTGCCTTAAGCTTTTCCCAAGTGAAGCCACGCACATCATTGGTGTCGGGAGTTAGATTAAAATGAATACGTTGATACCTACATTGCAAATAGGAAGCGATGAGTCGATGTACTTGCAGCGTGTCCAGTAGCATGCGTGCCGGACGAGTTTCTGCTTCCATCCAAAGATTTAAGCCTTGGTAATACGCAGAACTGGGGCAAATAACTGCTCTGTAGGATAGCAGTTTCTTCTCAAAGATGGGAAGTAGGGCAATTAACTGCTTTCCGTTAAAGCATTTTAGATGATAGCCATCGCACTTATGCAGCTGCATAACCGCGTGCATGAATTTCGGCTGACTCCATAAATTTAAAGTCTGTTCGCAGGTTTGAGGGGAGCATAATTCAATGCTATAAGACATATTATGTATATTTTCCCAAGGTATTAAGGAGCTCCATTAACTGAAAGGGTTTGATAATGTAATCTGAAGCACCCTCTATCATAGATTTATATGCAGAATCTACCGTAGGGTAGCCAGTCATAATAAGGCAAAATATATCAGCATCTTTTTCTAGTAGTTCTTTCATCAGCTCCAAGCCATTTTTTCCGGGCATTACCAAATCTATCAAAGCTAACTGATATTTGCCTGGGGCAAACTTGGCTAAGGCATGATGTGCATCTTCAGCAAGATCAACTTCGAAACCGTGCATACATAAAAAATCTCCGATCACTTCACGTAAAAGCCTATCGTCATCAACAAGAAGAATCCGAGACTTCATAATTACTCCCTTAGCATTATTTATACAGCATACCCCATAATAATCAAATGTGATTTAACGTCAATAAAAATATTGAACGAGTTTCTTTAGATGGACTGAGACTGGAGGATATTTTTTTTGTTGACGAAAAAAGGCTTATTAGATTTGTGGTTGTATAGAATTATTGTGAGGTGGTTATGCAAGGAAAAGTTAAGTGGTTTAACAAAAATAAAGGTTACGGCTTTATTATTACCGACGACAGCAAAGAGTACTTTGTTCACTGGAAGTCTATTGTTACCAATTCCCCACGTGAGTTGAAGGTCTTGGAGCAGGACGAATACGTATCATTCGACCTTATGGAAACTGACAAAGGCGTTCAGGCGATTAACATCATTAGAATTAATCCCTAAGCGATTGTTGCCCATAGTATAAGTTAACTTCGGGTGAAAGCATTAACAAGTGCTTTCACCCTTGTTTTATAGTTGGAACAAAGGACTCCAGAAACACATGTCTTTGATATGAAAAACGATGATAAGGGGATGTTATGCCTTTCATTCCGATGACCGCTGCCGAAATGGCAGAGCGAGGCTGGGACTATCTGGATATCATCATCATAAGTGGTGATGCATATGTAGATCATCCAAGTTTCGGGGCAGCCATAATAGCAAGGTGTTTAGAAGCTGAAGGTTTCCGCGTAGGGATTATCTCTCAACCAGATTTTCGAGATGTGGAACAATTTCAACAGTTGGGAAAACCACGTCTTTTTTTTGGCATAACAGCCGGAAATATGGATTCCATGGTGAATCACTACACAGCCCAAAGGAAATTGCGTCACGATGATGCCTACAGTCCGGGAGGAGTGGCGGGTTTGCGTCCTGATAGGGCTACTTTTGTCTATACTAACATTGTAAAACATTTATATAAGGGCGTTCCAGTTATTATTGGTGGCATTGAAGCATCTTTACGCCGCATTGCTCATTACGACTATTGGCAGGACAAAGTTCGCAATAGTATCCTCAGCGATAGTAAGGCAGACATACTAGTTTATGGCATGGCGGAAAGACCAATAGTTGAAGTATCCAAAGCCTTG
>JALNXT010000391.1 GCA_023230245.1 Candidatus Cloacimonadota bacterium | reverse complement strand
TCTTAGCTGCGCTACCACTGGCATTACTGTAAACACAGGTACAGCCAGCTTCTCTGCTATTACAGCAGCAGGAAATAGCAATCTTAGCTTCTCCATCACCGCCGCTTCCAGCATGACCGTTGGTACCGTTGCCTCTTTGGTCTTCAATGCTACAGCCGGTGCCTACGCAGCTAACAAGACCGAGACACCCGCTGTAGGACTAATTCTCGAAGATTTCGAGACCGGTAACTTCAATAGTTTCTCTTGGATTCCCAGTGCAATTCCCTGGACTGTGGTAAATACCGGAGCTCACACCGGAACCTATGCTGCCAAGAGCGGCACCATTGCTGCTTACGGCTCCACCACCATGGAAACTACCCGCATCCTCAGCACTTCTGGAACCCTCACTTTCTGGTATAAGGTGTCCTCCGAATCCAATTATGACAAGCTGAAGTTCTACATCGATGGCACCATGCAGAACGAGTGGTCTGGAACAGTAGATTGGACGCAGGCGAGCTATCCCCTCACCGCGGGAACCAGAACCTTGAAATGGGAATACATGAAGGACCTAAGTGGAGACACCGGTTCTGACTGCGCTTGGGTGGATGATATTATCTTCCCCGCCTCCACTGCACCCAGCAGTTTCTACCCACCCCAGAACTTTACTGCTACCGCCGGTAATGGTTTTGTTAATCTCGCTTGGCAAGCTCCGCTCACCGGAACTCCCACGGGATATAAAATCTTCCGCAATGCTGCCCTGCTCACAACCGTGACTGCCCTTAGCTATAGAGATAATGCTGTGGTAAACGAAAGCACCTACAGTTACTATGCGAAAGCCGTATATAGCGGAGGCGAATCCGACCCCACCGCCACCGTGAATGCTACACCCACGGCAATTTTGCCTACCACAGTAATCCTCGGTACTGGCACCTCTTCCACCGGCACAACTAGTTCCTGTCCGATCAACGTATATTACCAAAGTTTACATGGTCAATCAGTCTATACCAAAGCTGAACTTAACGCCCTCGGCGTGGTGGGACCCATCAATATCACCCAGATCGGTTTCAATGTAACGGGCTTGCCAACTAAGGCGATGCCAAATTATCTTATCCGCATGGGGCACACCAGTGCGACCGACGTTGGCTCTTGGATATCCACAGGGTTTAGCACAGTGTGGACTTCTGCCTCATACCAACCCACTGCAACAGGCTGGAACATGCTAACCCTAACCACACCTTTCTTGTGGAACGGAACTGATAATATAGTATTAGACACAGCCTTTGGTTTGATCGGTTCCTACTCATCCACTGGTACCGTCCAATATAGCCCTGTCATCAGCGGCTATCGCTATGGACGCAGCGACACTGTGGATCAGACAAATGTATTCACAGGCACAGACACCTCGACCTACCGCCCCAACTTGAAACTTTCCCTGTTGCCCAATGCTTCTGGACCCATGATTGTAGCCAGTCCGACTACTCTCACCTATGGTGATGTAGCTGTTGGTGGCAATAGCGTGAAGCAATTCACTATCCAGAATGGTGGCGACCAAACCCTCACAGGTACTATTAGCACTCCCACAGGCTACACAGTGGCACTTGCCCCTGCCCGTTCAGAAGAACTGGCACTCACATCAGATAAAGATAGCCGCAACACGCTTAGCTTCAGCATCAATGCTGGAGCCAGCAAGTCCTATAATCTCACCCTTGCCCCCACAGCAGCTATCACTTATAACGGCAATGTGGTAATCAGCAGCAATGCGGTTAATAGTGCTACGGTAAACATCGCTGTTACCGGTGCAGGTTTCATACCCCCAACCATAGCTGTTGATGTTACAGAGCTTACTGCCACTTTGATGAATGGTGAAGAAAGCAGCGACACATTCAGGATTAGCAATACCGGCAGCCAAGCTCTTAACTACAGCATTGGCTTAGTTGAAGTGCGCAGCCGTGGAACCGTTATAGCAACTAAAGATGTTAAGCTATCTAAAGGCAAAAGCATAGCAGGCTCTACCTTGGTAGTAAACGTAGCAGAATATACTCCCGGAACTACAGAAGACTGGACATTTACCGTTACCAATGCCAGTACAGATACAGAGTGGATGAAAGACGTTTTCATTACTTTCCCTGCAGGAGTAACTGTAAACAGTGCTGCAAACTTCATAGGTGGAAGTGGGGGTGAATTGACGCCTGATATAAACTCCGGTACAGGTATAACTATTAATTGGCATGGAGAATCCTCCAGCGGATATGGTTTTATTTATGGTAATAACGCCACAGCCACAGCCACGGTAAATGTTACTGTTGCAGCAGGCCTTTCTGCTCCCTTAAACCTTGCCTATCAGCTAAATGGTGACGATTATAATGCAGAACCGCACATCGTAAATGACACGATCACACTTCCTGCCTCAATCCCTCCAGTGCAGTGGTTTAGTGCTGCCCCATTAAACGGAACAATCGCAGCAGGTGCTTACCAAACCATAACTGGCAGCTTCTCTGCTGTTGGCATGGAAGCAGGCATGTATAATGCATTACTCACCATCAACTCTAATGACCCCATCAATCCCACCAAGCAAGTACAGATACAGATGGAAGTACTTGCAGGCAACCGTCCTCCGCAGATAAATCTTCCCGCCAACTTCACTTTTGAAAAGAACGGAAGCCTGGTGCAGAGTCTTGC
>JALNXT010000390.1 GCA_023230245.1 Candidatus Cloacimonadota bacterium | reverse complement strand
CTCTGCTTAGCACAGGCCAGGGCAACGAAAGCGCAATAATAGCATTGGGACGTATCTCAATTACCGGCGCATCTCCATTGAGCCTGTCCGCAAGAAAATCATCATTCCAGAATTTGCCAAAGGAATCAAGCACACGTTCCTTCATCTCTAGCATTTGGGGAAGCGCAGGATTAGCTTTTCCTGTCGCCTTGCCGTATGCAACGCACATTGCTTCATAGCTGCATAATGCGTTATACCAGAGTGCATTAATTTCTACTGGTGCTCCGCTACGTGGGGTTATCGGTTTCCCATCGATACGTACATCCATCCACGTGCCGTGTGCAAATTCTTCATGCAATTCGATCAAGCCGTCTTTGCGAACATCAAAGGGATAAGTAAAGTTATTTATTATTGAGGTAAGAATGTTTTCAATCAGAGCTATTTTTTCTGTCCAGTAATCGACATCCTGTTTCTTCTTGCCCAGCTTCCAAAGCAAAATTATATACCACAGAGTTGCGTCTATTGTATCGTAGTTTGCCTCTCTGCCAGATTCAGCGAGCATATTCGGAATCAAGCCGTTTTTAAGTAATCCGCTGTATTTATTTAGAATCCTTTCCACTATATCCAGGCTATCAGGCTTGTGAAGGAAGGCGTTTAACACCACCATCGTATCTCTTCCCCAGGCTCCGTAGAAGGGGTAACCTGCCACTATATCATCATTGGCGATAAAATCAGTTAAGGCAAATTCCAATAACTTCATATAATCTGGGTGCTTGAAAAGGAAGTTATCGTTGTAATCTATGTCATTTAGCAGGGTATCGTCTTGGTCGGCTTCTTTGGGGTAATCGCTGGGTTTGGGCAAATCTGCGTAACGGGCTTCTATTTTTGCTATAACTTCTTGGGCATTATCAATGGCGGTATCGCTGAAGATAATGCAATTGCTCTCCCCTATTTTAAGGTCGAAAGCAAGCTGGAAGAGGCTAATCTGCTCTCCGATCCCAGAATATCCGCTCATCACTTCCCATGGATAGAACACATTGTAATACACATAGCGGTTGTTTAATACTTCGCCGTGCAACAATGCGCCATGCACGCACACCTGGTTTTCCAATCTGCAAGCAGAAAAGCTGACAAAGCATCCTTCACCGCTGGCATTAAACTCTGTTTTAATGTCTTTGGAGCTTGGAATAGCTGCAGCCACGTTAGCAGTATCGGTTTTACGAACTTCTATCTTGGTATCAAACTGCGCATGATCAAGGCTACCCGCTTGGTTTAGCTCATGATGGGGAGTTAAAGTGAACTTGGGATGAAATTCGAAGTGTAGCTTATGATGCCCGAGATTGGTGTATTTCACCACTACGGTATTAGTCGTCTCGTCCATCATTATTTCTTTTAAAATAAGGATATCATTCTGATGCGGTAAAGCGGAATAAAGAAAAGCCGGATAAGGCCTTAGCCACGGCTTCACCAGATGTAAAAAACCCTCTGGGTATATACAATTGCTATAGTTATTGCTATCCAGATGAATTACTTCACCTCGCCATTCCACCTTTTCTTCCATGCCCGCTACAAGATGCGTACGGTTTAAGAACCGATCGCTGGCAATTAGCAAACCATGATATTTCCGTTGATTAATAAGGTTGCCGGTACCCAAAGCATAGGCACCGAGCCTATTGGTCAATATCCACTCATGATGGTGAGTTTCCATGAAATAGTTATTCATCGAACCTCCTTTTAAAATACTATATTTCTTATGTGTTGATTTATTTCAATAGGGCTTATCTCGTCAAGTCCTTTTTCGTCTATTGAGAAGAGAAACGTTATTATTCCCATTAATTGCAGGTTCATCATCCTCATTAGCCTAAGCTGTATAATGCTTTGACATCTCAAATGCACCTTTCCTTGTTTTATCTTTTTATCCCAAATTCAAGATACATATTTGGGTTAACACCTGATATAGCTACTCTAGAATCGATTATGTGTTTAGCAACGCAGAGTAATACTCTACAATGATTCTCTTTCTCTGCTTTTCTCTTTTTTATCTCTGCTTTTCTCTGTGTTAAAAGAAAACATCAGCTTTGCAGCCCACTCCTAAGAAAAAACCAAGTATCTATCACCCCAGCGCAGCCTAACCTGCTAACCTGTTTAAACGCTGCATTTCCCTATGATATCACCAATACACCAATCTTTCTCTGTAAGGTATGCGCTTAAACCTTGTACAACTTTCTGTACAGCAAGGGGATCCATAAAATTGGCTGTGCCCAGGGCAACCATTGATGCGCCTGCCCAAAAGAACTCTAAAGCATCTTGCCAGGTGTAGATTCCGCCCATAGCTAAAATTGGGATATTCACTGCCATCGCCGTTTTATAGGTTAGTGCGAGGGCAACTGGTTTGATGCCTATTCCGCTGTAACCGCCAATCCCTTTCTTAATTTGCGACCTGCCTGTTTTGTAATCTATCGCCATCCCCAAAAGCGTGTTGATAAGAGCGATACTGCTTACTCCGCCAGCTTCTGCGGCTTGGGCTATGGCTGCGATATCGGTAACATTGGGGGTAAGTTTGATGCTAAGTTCACGCTTTGTGTGCGATGAAAGAGTGTGGCAAAGGTCATATACTACATCTGGGTGCACCCCAAAAGCGATGCCTTCGTTTTCCACATTGGGACAGGAAACGTTAAGT
>JALNXT010000389.1 GCA_023230245.1 Candidatus Cloacimonadota bacterium | reverse complement strand
GGCGCACTACAGATGATCCAGAATCATCTGATATACGTCTTTGCAGTTCTTTTGAAGAGTTTTGTAGGCCTCTTCAGTCATGCATTTAACATTAATCTTCATTTTCTTCACCTCCGATGTTTCCGACAGTCATATCAAATAAATCGTCAATTGATTTAGTGACTGGCGTATTAAAGATCTTCTGAGCGATCACATAGAGGTTGTCACCACAGAGAACCTCGTCAGTCATCTCTTCGCCATAAACGTTTTTATAGGCCACCAAGAAGGAATTGAACCATGAATAGTCCATTCTCATCTCATCTAATGTACCGCCGGCGCTTATCAGCTTGCCAATGCAGTAAACCAAGGAAGGAACGCCAAGCAAAGAAAGATAAATATCCTCGTATTTGCTTACAAATTTGGTGTTTTCGTAACGGTCCCACTGAACCTCTGGAAGGCTTATCGTGATTTTGTTCACGTCATATTCGACGTTCATCGTCTCATCGACTATGTTCTTATCTTTGACGATGATGAAGATTGATGATTTCTTCGTGTCCTCGTCTTCGTCGAAGTTGACTTTGTTTACGAAACCATCGTCAACCGCGATTATGTCGTTTTTCTCAATCGTGAAAGAATAACCGTCGTAGTCTTCAAGGAAATCTCCGTCGACGTAATCTGATATATTCTCTGTTGCCACGACGAATGCCGAGACATAGACTTTTCCCGCTAACTCCGAAATAGGAAGAAACAGGTCTTTTTTGGTTCTGCCAATTTCAAAGTTTTTTCTATACATGGTACTGGCGCATTCGACTACGCAGACGACTTTTGCTTTTCCGTCATCGATGAGCTTGTTTATGAACTCGCCTTCGATTTCGCATCTGATTCCGCGTAGCGTGTAGCTTTCATCGGTGATTTCTTCGGTGTAATCAAGTCTAAAAGTCGCTGTCTTGTATTGAGAATAGAGTTTGTTGTTGTTCAACAACGGATATGGGAACAACCTATTTCCTATACGCATAAACTTTTACCTCCCCACTGAATAAATCTTCCTGATCTGTAGTCAATTCGAGCTTATACTTCTCGCCGTGTTTTAACGTGAGCAGTACGATATGGCCGTCTTTGACCGTCGCAACTTCCCCGTTTAGCATCACTTTATCGAGCATAACTGGATATCGGTTTCCGCCTTCATCCAATGCATTCATCTCGAACGTAGCCTCATCTTCGTCGTAATCGGAAGTGAACACGATACCATACTTCTTCTCTGATTTGTTGATGCAGAAAAACCTATAAGACATCGATCTAAGCTTTGCGTGTTTTACGATGACTTTATCGTCGCCTTCGGTGTGGTCTTCCCCGGGTTTCTCACCGGGTTTGATCGGACCGTTTGGCTTATCGTTGTGGCCTTCAGGCTCGAACGTTTGCGTCTCGTCGCCCTCGTCACCACCTATATCAAGGCTCACTCCATCGCCATTTTCGTCAGCAACGGAAGCTTTGAGATTGGCCGTCTCAGGCTTATATCTCTTCTGTATCTGAGGCTTGTCCTGAACCTTCTTTTTCTTTTCGTCGGTTCCGGATCCATTGTCAGGATCTATCTGAGGGATGTAATCCCCGGCACCTTCAAGGTCGGTTTTTGATTTGTCACTTGAGGAAAGGTGTTCCGTGACGAGTCTCTTAATGCTCTCGAGCAGTTCATTATAAACAGCCCTTTTCTCGTTTCTTTCCGCTGGGTCGTCTATTCTTTGGAATTCCCAGTTGGTATGTTGAGGATTTTCAACTTCTCTTAACAGCTTATTGAGATCATTGTTTTCGATGATGCACATCGCACTGCAAGGGAGCGTCGAGATATTTGGTATGTCCTTAATCTTCATATAAGGATAACGGATCATGACACATGATCTCGTAGCCAAAGATTCGTGCTCTTTATCGAAATTTATTAAGTAGAGTTTGGCTACGCCAATATCCGGAATCGTGATGACATCTTCAAAAAGATGCTCTTTGTCGGTCAGCAATAGGTATTGTGAAATGACGCTTTTCCTGATGCTTTTCTTTATAAGACTTTCGTTATAGACGATTTCCTTTACGGTATCCTTATTTATCGTGTATTCGTCGACGCTCACTTCAAGCGTGCCGAAAACTATGGCGCTCATGAATGAGTCTAGGACCTTTGATATGATGTCTCTCTTCCATTCGCTTGGGTTTTTGAAACCAAGGATGTAGACGTCACTGCCAAAATCAGATGGGCCACGGCTTAGCAGATCATCGGCTTCAAACTGGCCTTCTATTGGCTCATTTTGAACTGTGCTACCAAAATAGCCGATCCCTTGAGTCTTTTCCGTCGTTCCTTCTTGATAGGCCGAGCAAAGTTTACATATTCCCTCGTATCCCTTTTCATTGTCTTTCGTGAACGTTGAATAGAAAACCGTATTGAAATATGAGTTTACAAAGGTTGCGAACTTGCCGATTCCCTTTGATCCACCGCTGGTGGCGCCTTTGTCAGAAATTCCTGACCCATGGACTAAATAATGCCATGGGGTCTTATCTCCGCCATTGCCGGAGACTCCCAAAAGTCCGGTTGTATTGAAATCGCTTATCCTAAGGCAGGCAATTTTGTCCATTTTGATTTTGGACTCCATTTCCTTAAGTTGTTTGCTTATTTTGTTATGCGAGGACCATGTCTTTTCACAC
>JALNXT010000019.1 GCA_023230245.1 Candidatus Cloacimonadota bacterium | reverse complement strand
CAATATGATCATTTTGCAGAGAAAAGCCCGTGACGGCTTCATTAAAACGGAAATCTACCCCGGCTTGCAGGGCATGGAAATAGTAAGATGATGCCACCAGTAGGGGAGAGCATGATCCATCTTCCGGTGAGAACGTGGAACCAAGCAAGCCATCCATCAGAATGCCGGGCACAATCATATTATATGCTTCGGGGCTAAGCCATTTGATGTTCAGCCCAAAGCTGTGTTGGATTTCCATAAGGTCTTGCAATGCTTTGGCATCTTGCGCTCTGTAGGCAGGATAGCTGTAGCCATTGCTCATCCAACCAATATCATCGCCCGTAGTCTCTTGCCAGGTGCGCATAATCTCGATAGAGCGCAAACATACGCTTATCTTGCCAAAATCAGAATGGGTAGCACGCACTCCGCCAATCGCTTTTTTATTGTTTTCTTGTCCGGGTCCATGTTCGGGATCAATTACTAAAACCGATCTCCCGCTTTTCGCCAAGTTGTAAGCTGCAGGCAAGCCAATTGACCCTGCGCCGATTACGATAACGTCATATACTTTAGTCATTTTATGCTCCCATCAGGAAACTTGGATAAGGGAATTTCAATAAACAAGGGACGCTTGGTATTGGGAACTACATCGGTAGTAGGAATACCCTCTTCGCGCAGCAACCCTTTTATCATTACTTCACAGGTTTTTGCTCCGCAAGGTCCCATTCCTGCCCTGGTGATAGACTTTATCTGATTAAGATCACTAATGCCACCACGGATTAAAGCTCGCACTTGCCCCACGCTAACCCTTTCGCACAGGCAGATCATGGCATCATCTGCCAACCTTTCCGGGATAATCGCCGTTGCCAAAGGTTCGCTTACTTTTGCTGCTTGTATCTTAAAACCGGCAATTTGCTTAGCAATTGCTTTGGGAACGGCAAAACGTACAATCTGGCAATGCTGTTTGGCGTAATCCTGTATGGCAGTAACTTCAAAACAGCCTATATCCTTAGCGTTAATATCAACTAAGGGCATGCTGTCACCGATCTTGATAACTTTGTTTGTAACTTCGTAAACCACGCTAACGGTAGGCAGGTCTTTATCCTTTCTATAATCAACCAGAGTGATGGCAAGTCCGGGGCAGATAAGCAAGCATTTAGCGCAACCTATGCATTTGCCGTCGTATATCGGGACTGCTAAAAGAGAGCTATCCTCGGTGTGGATAGAATTTGTAGGGCAAACAGTGGTGCAGGGATTGCAAGGTATTTCCTGCAAGCAGTGAATTATGGGGAACACGCCTTCTTCAGCTTCGCTATTTTGATAACCCTTAATCACCCCGGGGTGTGCTTTCAATGCTTCGGCTTTGGCATACCAATCTGCTGGAATGGGATTGCCAGTTACACCCGATAGTGCCGAGGCCATCTTCAGTCCGGCGATCTTGCCATTAAACATGGCAGAGCTGGCTTCGGCTATTTCCAAAGCGTCTCCGGCAGAATCAACAGGAATTCCGGCTGCTTCTGCTTCGATGGTAAATTCGCTTAATGAATCCAGACCCACTGCGATAAGGATAGTGTCGCAAGTAAAGGTTTTCTCTGTTCCTTTGATAGCCTGAAACTTGTTGTCTATTGCCGTGATGGTGATGGATTCTACGGCTTCATTACCATTTGCACAGAGGATGGAATGAGATGTATAGATGGGCACACCCAAACGTTTTAGCTTATCTGCATGCACCTTGTATCCGCCACAAACAGGCATAGCTTCTACCAATCCTACTACTTCAATACCGGCTTGCAGTGCGTGATAACCTGCTATCAAACCTACATTACCACCGCCTATGATAAACAAACGTTCTGTGGGACGCACTAAATCTCTGTTTACCAGTGTCTGAAAGGCTCCTGCGCCATAAATACGAGCAAGCTTATTGCCGGGAAAGCGCAAGAACTTTTCTCTGGCACCGGCGGCGTTAAGAATACGTTTGGGAGTTACAATTTTATACACGCCATCTTTAAGTATTCCCACCTTTTGGTCGCTAAATACAAAGATTGCGGTGCTATTCAGCCAAACTTCCACAGAGGCAAAGCCAGCAACTTCTGTTGCTAGTATCTTGCCGATATCGTGTCCACGTGTTCCTGCACGGCTATCTTCTTCCGAGCCAAAGAACTTGTGTGTCTGTAATACCAGCTTCCCGCCAAGTGCGTTTTTGTCATCTATCAAGATCACTGGGATATGCTTCTTGCCGAGTTCTATGGCAGCCGATAATCCTGCAGGTCCACCGCCAATGATTAGCACTTCTGTGCTGAGATGTTCTATTGGCTCAAAGCTTTGAGGTTGGTCGTCAGCGGGTAAAGTGGCAAGTCCTTCCACGCTTTGCACGATCATATTTTCGGCAACCGCTGTCATGCAGGATTTAACCGATACGCCATTGGCGATTACGCTACATTTGGCGCATTGACCATTGGCGCAAAATATGCCCTGTGCCCCTCCATCTTTATGATGATGACCAAAGATAGAGATGCCATTGGCAATAAGCGCAGAGGAGATCATTTCTCCTTTGCGGGCGTTGAGCTTTGTACCATTCCAGTAAAATTGGATTTCCTCCATCTCTGGTACGCTTAAAATGGGATGGGTGAGGATGCGGTTGTCATGCACCATGGTATAAAACTCCTTAAATCAGCTTTGCAAGTGCTTCTGCCGTTAATCATATTTGCGGATTACAAAGTTTGTGAGCTTACTCTTTGTCAAGGGAAATAGCGAAACTCCAACCCAGTTACTATTATTCTATTGAATGTCCAGCATTGCAGAAGACCCAAATCTATAGATTCACGAACTTAGACAGTAAGTTTGCAACTCCCCAAATAAATCGTCACCCGGAATAATATGCAACTGAAACGAAAAAGCCCTCAATCGTAAAACCAAGCTCAAGCACTAAGCAGCACAATAAAAATCACCCCTGGTTGGCGCAGTGCCATGCGGGGGCGAACTGAGATCTATTTAGAAAAACCCATCAAACTACATGGGCAATAGGTCAAGTTAAGCAGTGCTTATCTATAAACGTCTTTAATGATATCACATTGGATACTTCACTTTCGCTTAACATCGTTGGCTCTAAAAGGATGTTATTGATAATATAGCATACATCACGAAGGAGTATTTCTCCGATACATAACTTTCTGAGTTGTAACACTTTGTCTTTATGGCACAACCTCACATGCTTACCGCTCCCGCAAGGGCAGGGGTTGTTTGGAAGATACACATTTCGCAAAACAATGGTATACATTAATAGGTGAAGCAACTGTGAAATGCTACTTACATTCTCGAAATATCCACTGTAGTAATCAACCAAACCTGGTGCGTTATGTCTTTCTTCAGACCATGGTGCAGTTATCCCAAACGTAACAAAATACTCGTAACCAAACAAATACGGGATAAGTAAGTCATTCACGAAACCGAGTAAGCGCTGATTAGACCTAAACTTCATGTACTGGTTTGTATCAACTCCAAGGCATAGTCTACCATTCTGGTATTGATGATAAGATGGTTCAATTTTATTGCCAATCTCGTAGCAAACAGGTATAGTTCGAGGATAATCCTTCGGTATATCTATCCGAACATGATACTCTATTTGTAAGGATACATTTCTGTGTTGAGCTGACAAAGATATGGTACCTTCAATGCAATACCCATCCTTAACTGGTGTCCAGATTAGATACTTGTACTTTTCATTCAACTCAAGATACTCATTCGCAACTTGAGTATGAGTTACAACATCAATTACTGTAACCATAAGGTTTGATAGGGTCTTTGATTTGGACAAATGGCTTGTTATCATACAAGACACTTGGTGTTGATCCACGATTTGTCAGGTTGTATGCAGCCTCTTTTACTACAGATTCGTCGAAAGCGGAGTACATTGCTTTTTGTATTCGAGTACTATCTCCGCTTACCAAATCTGAATAATCCCTATAGAGCTGTGCCTTCCACCTATTAAATTCAACACGTTTTTCAGGCTCATTGTTCCACTTATCTGTAAATATCTCATCGGGATGAGCGGGATTTTTTAGGATGAAATCATCATTAAGAGCATTGATTCCTGTAACTGCCCTACTTAAAGCGCTTATGATATTATCTTCATTATTGTAATATGAGGCAGCAAGAGTTGTTATAATGATTGATGCAGGCTTATGTTCACCATTACTACCATACATCATATCACGGTGTCTTTTAAGTATTTGGACAACACGTTGTAATGGTGTTTTTCTTTTATACTCAGGTACTTGTTGAATATCATATGCTTCTTTTAGTATTGTGTACCGCTCTTCCATACGACTTTTAAACCAATTACCAAACCCTAAAGGATTACTTTGTGGCCACATCCCATGGCGATTATAATAGTGATCATCTTTATTATCTGTTATAGCAAGTGCATCAACTGATAGTTCTTTCGCAAGTTTGAAACTTTCATTCAAATGAACTGCGAAATCTACATCTGGTATTGCAGGAAGAATATCAAGATGAAATCTTTCACTGTTTGAATACTTGAGCGTCCAACATCTCTGTTTCTCAGGCTGTAGTAACCTGCGATATACGTTACTTTCTAACAGTCTTTGTTCTACTTTATTTTTGAGATCATACTGCGAGAGGTAACCCTTTGGAATATCAACCCGAAAAACGAGATCAATATCATAGTCTTGGTTTTCGTCATAAGGTCTGATCATAGTACCCAACATAAATGAACCCTGAGTAAAAATAGTTCCGTTAAATTGTTGAAAATAAGTACCTTCTTGAGCTAACCACTTTCCGACACTTTCATAGTGACTTTTTGCTGCTTTATACATACTCTCTGGTATGTCTAGTTCATCAGAAATTGCTTCGAGTAGGTCATTAGCTTTTGCATATTTGTCTAGTAACATTCTAACCTCCGTTACTTGATTGTTATAGTTGGTATAAAGCCTTTTTCTTTTTGATTATCATAAACTAACATTGGTAAATCGCTTTTGGAGTTTCTAACCCTACCTAACTCAATAGAAATACTTATTGGAGTTGAGGGAAAGACATGAATCACTTTCTTTTCACCATGCTTTTTTTTGATTTCGTTAAACATCCACCTAAGTAGTTCTCGGAATTCTCTCAATTGATCAGGATGTTGTATTGCGCTATAATTTGGACTAGGGACTGTAATCCTCCAAATATCAACATTTTCACCTAATACAGAAGTTATCCTCGTGTCTTCAACATCAGCGCTAACAGCTAGCACTAAAGCTATTTCCTTAGTTGTAACATCACCATCGGTTCCGCATTCATATTTGAATTCAAAACCATCTGGATAACCCTGCCAATCCCAAGTGTCAGGTTCTCTTTGCTTCTGAAATACATGTACTTTAGTTAGGTCTCTTAGCCTGTTACCTAGATAAACCAGTAACGGAATGGGAGCGATACCAAAAATAGCGAATTGGTACTCAGAATTCCTAGTCAATGCATCATCTATATTCGCTTTGATTTTCCTTTCTAAAATCTGCATATGTTGATGCCAAAAGTCTGCCTCACAATCTATCTTATCACAATCTAGCATGCTTAAGTCGATGCTTGCATCGCTAGGGTAAAAACCATGATTATATATTGCCTGTTCCATAAGTTTTCTTGATACTCGTACCATATTTACACCAATCGGTGCCTCATAAATAATCGGTACGATCTTTTTATCAGGTGTAAACGAAGTGAGATGCCTAATTCTACTCTCATGCTTTTCTTTCATGGTATGCAATCGCTCAACAGGATGTTCAGCAACATCTTCTTTGTCAATTAGACGATGGTGAGTGTCACATAATAGCATTAGATTGGTGATGTCTTTTTTAAGCTTGGGCGACTCTATAGAATCGTATCTTGCGCCACCAGGGCTGTCTGCATATATATGTGCTATATAGGCTTTGTTGACTTGCTTTGCTGTTAACAAATCCTGGTACAACTCCACATTACAACCTTCATATTCACATCTCCCTGCACTTCTTGCCCAAAGCAGACACTTGATCTTATCGGTTATCTCTGTTTGCGACATATTTGCCTCCTTTTATAAGATATCCGTAACTACATCATATGCAGCAGGTAACTGCCAATCAACCCCGTTTCTGATAACTGCATCTGATACTCTATCACTATATGAATACAACATTTATGATAGTGCCTATATTGTCAAGAAGTAATTACATTTGCGTTTAACGATTGGCACTGTCAAGCGGTGATTGCTTATGTAGCATAGGCTCCCGTATTCTCGCCCTAGTATATAGTATATAATCTCATGATTATCTCCGTGGGAATTTGCTAGCTAAGCTACAGAACTGATGCAACATAAATGAAAGCTTGTATTGGGTTACAGGTTTCTCAGGATTTACATTTTTAATTGTGGGGAGGGATCACTCCCTCCCCGATGTGGACCTAACGAGATTCGAACTCGCTCTTCCTCATTGACAGTGAGGCTTGCTACCATTACAAATATAGGCCCAATTGCTATTGTTGAGTATTCACATATTAAGTAAAACAAAAAATGAACTGGTCAAAATAACCATATAACAGACACTTCTCACATCTCTATCTCATCTTGATATATCTTATTTTTCTTAATATCCGGTTTATTGAATGGGTCTATGGCAGTATTAGGCAGCACTACAGGTATTGGGTGGCTAAAGAGCTGTTCTGCCGTAACTATCTGAATGCGTGGCATCACAAACGGCTTGGAAAGGGAAGTTACGCTATACTCAAATGTCCCTGCCTTTGCAGCTTCTTCTATCATGCCTTTGGTAGGTTCCACAAGGGTTATCAGGATGCCAAAATCTGCATCCTGGCTTTCCACGGTTCCCTTTAGGTCTCGCACCATAGCGGGATTGATGCTTTTACCGCCTTTCACAGAGATTATCCCTTTGCCAATCTTATCCTTACGCTGTTGATCGATAAAGTTTATCACCCCATCCACGCCTTTGTCACCTGTTTTTACAGTAGGCATTGCATTAAGCTGGCTTACCGCCCACACTTCAAACTGGAAAGGTGCCGTCTCTGCCAATTTACTGGCAGAGTGATAGTCTGTAGGCGTGCCTTTGATGATAAAGTCTTTCTTTTCCCTGATCTTGTTCTTTTCAAAGCGTTTCCTAATTACATCAATGGAAAGATAGGTGATGTCTATCCCCACCCATTTGCGGTTAAGCCTTTCTGCCACAGCGACAGCCGTTCCACAACCACAGAAAGGATCGAGGATAATGTCTCCTTCATTGCTATTGGCACTAATGATACGCTCTAACAAAGCTTCCGGCTTCTGAGTAGGATAGCCCATCCGTTCTTTTGCTTGTGAATTTATTGGAGGGATATCATCCCAGAGGCATTGTAACGTTGTGCCTTTGTTTTCGTCTAAGTAACGCTTAAGCCTAATCCCTTTGTTTTTGGAATTGCTTATATTTGTGTATATGAGTCTATTTTCTGCATCAAGTCTTTCCATCGTAGATAATGGCACTCTCCACAAAGATGTGCAGCCCTTATATTCGTATTCATAGCCCCCACCCGATAAGCCTTTTGCAGATAAATCTGCATCTGTCCATTTACGGCCATCGGGATCTGTATTCCTAAATCTAGATAGATACTTCTCATCGTGGCTTGTGTATTGGTTAAACCACTTGTAGTTTTCTGTCTTTGAGTAAAAAAGTATGATATCTGTGTTAGCTCCAAATCTTTTAGAATCGCTATGTGCAGAAGTCCTTTTCCAAGTAATTTCATTCCTATAGTTCTTCGGCTCAAACACAGCATCCATGAGCAGCTTCAAATAGTGGCTTGCCGTTGGATCGCAATGCAGATATATGCTCCCTGTGGGTTTCAAGACTCGTTTCATCTCCAAAAGCCTTGGTGCCATCATGCAGATATATGCCATCAGCGGGCAAGCATCCAAATAGCTACGCATGGCTTTCATCAGGTCTATTAGTTTCTGAGTAGGCTTTTCTCTGGTGAGGGTGCCCATGATCAGCTCGCTATATTCCCGTTCCGCTTCCATGCCCCAAACCCAGGTATCCTCAAAGGCGTTTATCTGGCTGGTTGCGCCTTTGATGCCGTCTTGCTTGGGATTGAAGATAATATTGTAATTCCTTCCGCTTTGAAAGGGCGGATCAAGATAGATCAAATCTACAGACTCGTCTTTTATATGCTCCTTCATGATCTCCAGATTATCACCATAGTACAAAGTGTTCATTTATCAATGCTCCTTGCCAAGACCTATTACCTATAAAAAACAAAGGATTATCACTAAGGCATTTTTGTCAATCTCTAAATTACATCCTTTTTCACTTATATGTGACTGCCAATACCTACACTCACCAATACAGCTATACGCTGTTATTCCTGCACTCCTGCACGTCAACACGCTGGCTATATCTCCCTATCCCGATTGTTATAATCGTAACCCACGGGCAGCAAACCTGCTTCCACGGCTTTCTTGATGCTGATGCAAGGCAGATTATGCGTGTAAATCTCTTCCCGCGTGAGCGTAAGCAAATCTATGCTTTTATCCCGCCGTGCCAGATCCCGCATCAGTTTAAGGTACATGTTCACCCAGGAGCGTACGTATCTGCCTTCGTTTCCCCGCAGGGTGTTATAGCGCCTCAGATAGGTTCGCATATCGTTTTTGTAGCCTTCGGATGGCGTAATCCGGTGCAGATTGGTGGTGATATTGCCTAATTTATGATTATTCTCCGTGAGGGTGGGGTAACGGTATTTTCGCACCAACATAAGTCCTTCCCGCCGATAATGGCAGAACACCACTCCATCCAGCTTCCCGGAATACGAGCCAATGCCATAAGTAAAATTATCCTTTATTGTAATCCTCCTGTTTTTGTATCTTTTATATATTAGTGTGCCTTAGCCACTTCGTCATTCCAGCGCAGGCTGGAATCCAGACCCGAAAAAGCACAGTAATTAATACCGCTTAAAGCCCACATAACAAAACTATAACTTATCCATATCAAAGGGATTATAAAGAACTAGATTCCAGCCTGCGCTGGAATGACGGACTACATCTTTTCCCCATCCGTACCTATGATCATCCACCTAATATAAACTGACACCCAAAGCTGCACGAAGTGACACAAGGGGAAAGTGGGGATAAGGCTTTGAGTGGTGGTTAGTTGCGATGGACTGGTTATGGAAATGTCCATGCGCCTATTTGGACGTTTTTGGACTGGTTTGTGACAGAATTACTGCATATTAGGACGGCATTTGGACAGGCTTTGGAAAGAGCAGTTGGGAAATCGGAACTTTGAAATTAGAAAAAGCGCAACTGGAGTGCGATTGTGCCGATCAGGAAAGCCCCGTAATTCCAATCTGAGTCTAAAACAAGAACCGGATAGTCTATATTAAATGGTTGGAGGATAATCTGTTGGCGGTTGTGGTCGATCTGTACTTTCTTGATAGTGAGGCCATCTTCAGTCCTTACAACTGCAATTTTACCATCGGCATCTTCCCATCTCTGATTGCTCTTGATGACTACTATGTCCTGATGTTGGATTACGGGCTCCATGCTCTGTCCATTTACTTGAAAGACAGTGTATTGCTTGGGGTTGCCGGGCAGGAATGAGGCTGGTAATTGGATCTGCCCCATTTGACTCCACTCATCTCTGATCTCCATGGGAGGTCCGGCAGCTATTTCTCCCACGATGGGAAAGCTGATAGACTGAGCGGGATCAATGTCGTGATCGGTTGTGGGATGTTTTGTTGAAGAAACGATCTTGGGTGTTCTGCCTAACTTCGTTTGAGGCTCTACTTCACTGTGATCTGCTTTTGAATGATTAGACTGGATTAGCTCTTGAAACTCGTCTCTGGCGTGCATAGAGCCGTTTCCGGTAAAGAGCCAGTGGATATTGATCTTATCCTTGGAGAGGGCTTCCAGGAACTCAGGATCAGGGTATCTCTCATTCATTTTATAGCGGGAAAGCGAAGCTCGAGAGATGCCATACTTAGTGGCAAACTCATAGTCTTTGAGCCGCATAGATTTTATCACCAGGCTAAGGCGTTGTCCGATAGTCGGTTTATTCATTGTAAACTCCATACAGAATCTTTGCCATTGACGATATCCTTATGGCTGCAAGATTGGTTTCTGATGCCATTCTGCTGCAGAGCGGAATGGAGTCAATACTAAAGTATATACGGTGACCCAGATGGAAGATAAAGTATTGCCGGAGAATGCGTAAGAAAGCGGTAAAACTCGCAGAAAGGACTTCCCAAGGTTCTGCGCTTGTGGTTCTCTGCACCCTACCAATACATAAGAGAGGTGTAGAATGACTACCATGAAACGTAAGCATGTGAAGGAGCAGAATCGGAAGGATTTGCTCGATGTCCAAGCGGGTACCCCTGTCCAAGCGGGGGTAGGCATGAGGCTTAACTCATTGATAACTATGATGAGAGGGCAAAATGTCCAAGCGCTTACCCACATTTTTCAGGAATGCAGACTGAAATGTCCAAGCGGGTCGCAGTATTTGAAGGACTTGGACATGGACATGAGAGTCGATTTTATCTGGCTACCCATTGATAGAGTAGCCATGCTGACGAGCAAGAACCTGAAAACGATCAGGCGGATGGCGGCATCGGGTAAGCTGACCGCACTGAAGCATCAGATACCCACCAAGAACGGAGCAACGATCAAGACCTTTATCCTGGCAACGGAAGAGATCATTCAGGCAGAGTATGATAAGTTCCGAGACAAGCTGCGCAAACCTGAGCTCTACTTTGAAGAAGTGATAGAACTGGGAGATTTCAGCTTCCCCAGTGTGTTTCTGGTCTATTATGATAATGATGGAGGTTCCGATGTATCCCTATAATGGCAGACCGACCGAGGAGTTTCTCCGTGACTATAACCGTAAACTTCGGGAACTGCAGGAACTGATCGAAAGCCAGGGTATGAACCTTCAACTCAAACCAGGTGGCAGATGCGTGGTAGTGCCTGATTCAAGCAAGAATGCTGATACCAATGCTGATACCATAGATAAGAACCACTTGATTAGCTACAGCCAACAGTATAATGCCAATGTAACTGATTCAGAAGATGCCGAGACTACCGAAACGGTCTATGAGACCTATGAGGACTATCTGGACTTTGAACGTAAGCTCACTCTGATCCATGAAGCAAAAGATAATGATATAGTGATTGATTTCTCGGCTGAGTTTCTTGATCTGGCTCCAATAGTAGAAGAGAAGCTGCTGTTCAAGGAAGAGGCGCAACTCTATGGCAGATTCTGTCAGGAAGTGATCCGCATCCTGAGTGGTGCTTCATCCAAGACCATCGCCTGGAGGCAAATCACCAAAGACTACAATAACAGTAAGCTGGTGGCAGAACTGCGTTATAAGAAAGGACCCCGCAAAGAACGGGCACTGCGAGAGTGGCTGCGCAACTACTATGATAACAAACTGGATATGTATGCTCTACTGCATAAGAGTAAAGGGCAATGCAAAGACCGGAAGATCACTTATCAGGAACAACAATATCTGCTGCACCTGCTGCTCAATCCCAATCGCATCAAGATCGGCTCTGCCATCGTTAACCTCAAGCAGATGGCCAGAGTGGGAAGGCTGGAATCGGTTACGCATGAACGTACCTTGAGGAGATGGTGTGAAGAATGGGCATCTACTCATCCGGCAGAATGGCATCAAGCCCGGGATGGCAGTAAGTATGTCTCTGAACGGATCATCAAGAGTATTAAGCGAGATGATAGCAGCCTGAAAGTTGGACAGGTCTGGGTGGCAGATGGACATACCCTCTCCTTTGATATCCTCAATCCTCAGACTGGGAGATCACAGAGGATGACCATGATTATGGTGATGGACTGGGCAAGCAGATATCCGGTGGGAGCATCACTCGCCTTTACTGAAGATAGCCAGCATATCCTGACAGCCTTCCGCAACGGCTTCATCAACTGTGCATCGATCGCTGATAACAACTGCGGAACCAAGGCAGTGATCCCAGAGTATGTCTATCTTGATAATGGCAAAGCCTTCCGAGCCAAGCTATTTCATGAACGCTGGGAAGAGCATGATCTGAATCAGGAACTGGGTGGTATCTTCCCCCGGCTCAATATCGGGGTGAGATTCGCCGAGAGCTACAATGCTAAAGCGAAGATTATCGAGCGGTTCTTCAAGACCTTCCAGGAGCAGTTTGAGAGGTTTGTTAGCACCTTCAGAGGGGCATCGATAGATGATAAGCCATCTACTCTGAGCCGTAACGAGAAGTGGGCTAAGAAGCTCTATACCGGCAAGCCTCCGACCATTGAAGAGACCATGCAGATGATCAACTACTA
>JALNXT010000388.1 GCA_023230245.1 Candidatus Cloacimonadota bacterium | reverse complement strand
TAGCAAAGAAGACGTGAATGCCGCGATGAAAGAAGCATCAGAGACCTATTTGAAGGGCTTCCTGATGTATTCCACCGATCCGATTGTATCCATCGATATCGTCGGCAACCCCTATTCTTCCATCTTCGATTCTCTTACCACCTACACCAAAGGCAAGCTGGTAAAGATATTCAGTTGGTACGATAACGAGTATGGCTATTCCAGCCGCGTTGTTGACCTGATGGAATACATGCGAAAATTGTAAGTAACCCAATACCATTGTTATAAAGAGAGCGGATTTGATTATCTGCTCTCTTTTTGCTCTGCGCGAGATCTAGCGAGGCTTTCATCCCATTCATTCCACGGTTATTCCGCAGAAAAACCCAATTTTGATCTTTTTTGCCCCTTGCTTTACGATGTGTATCATCCATATATCCCCCGTATATCAACCGTATATTATATACGGATGATATAGGGATGTTAAACGTTTGTAAAGCATCCCTAAGCAGGGGCAAATATGGAAAAATATTGTGGTCTTTGCATCGATAGTAATGTCAGCTTTGTGATGAATGAAAAAGCTTTTGGGGTGGAAATATCCCCATTGCCACAGTCCTCGGAGGGGGCTATAAAACAAACAACTCCGCTGCTTCTGCCAAATCGGAGATTGGCAGCCCAATGCAGAATAGGCTGAACTATTATGCTGTTACATTCTCTATGTAACTGCTTGAGATGATGTGTCTTGAGAAGGGCTGGATCCCCACCTCCGCGGGGACGACAAACAACCGATATAACGTTCGTAAAAACAATGTTATATTTATACAATACTGTACAGGATGCTTGTAGCGCAAGAATTATCTTGACAGTGAAAGACATGGTTTGGGAGTATGACACCAAATTGCAGTTTTTGTAGCTGACGCTTAATCTTAAGGAGGAGAAAGCTTGCTTCGTTCCGTTAATCTGTATGCTTTGAGATCAGTATTGCTGCGTGTGATTATCCTTTTGGGTATTTGTGCAGCAGGCTTTGTCGCGCCCTTGAATGCAGAGCTACTAATCCCGATGGATATCACCCAGAGCAACCATTTGAAGGCTTATGGCATCGCCTTTCAGGGCTTGAAAGAGCAACTGGTGGGCAAATGGCTGTTAAACTACCGTGGGGGCAGCTTTCTGTTCCCGGATTCTGATGCGCTGGCGGCATTATGCAACATCCGCGGCGTGCGTTTTGAGACGGTTTCTTCCTCTCAAGTGGCAAGCATTTTAAGCGAGATTCAGGATGCCAATATGGAAAGCGTGACGCTGGAAAAAGAGCCTAAGATCGCGGTTTATATCCCGCCCAATACCTTGCCTTGGGATGATGCGGTTACGATGGCTCTGGAATATGCAGAGATAGATTACGAAAGGCTTTGGGATGATGAAGTGCTGGAAGGCAAGCTGAACGATTACGACTGGCTGCACTTGCATCACGAAGACTTCACCGGACAGTTTGGCAAGTTTTATAGCTCTTATCGCAACACCACTTGGTATCAAAACGATATTAAGATCAATGAAGCAATGGCGGCAAAGCACGGCTACTCCAAAGTTTGGGAGCTGAAGCATGCCGTGGCAGAAAAGATACGGGAGTACGTGATCAACGGCGGCTTCATGTTTGCCATGTGTGCCGCTACAGATACCTATGATATCGCCCTCGCAGCGCGTAATATGGATATCGTGGATAGCGTGATAGACGGCGATGGCATCGATCCGCAATACAATAAAAAGCTGGATTTCAGCCGCTGCTTTGCCTTCGAGAATTTTACCATCCGCCCCAATCCCTATGAATACGAGTTTTCGGATATCGACGCCAGCGATTATTCCATGCTGCGCGGAGCTGAAGCAGATTACTTCCAGCTCTTCGATTTCTCTGCTAAATACGATCCCGTGCCCACCATGTTAACCCAGTGCCACACCAATATCGTGGATGGGTTTCTGGGGCAGACCACCTCCTTTTTCAAAGATAAAGTGAAGAAAAGCGTGATTATCCTGGCGGAAGTGCCGGGGCAAAACGAAGTTAAATACATTCACGGGAACGTCGGCAAAGGTACTTTCACCTTTTACGGCGGGCACGATCCCGAAGATTATCAACATAAGGTGGGCGATCCGGAAACCATTCTGGAACTCTACAAGAACTCTCCCGGATATCGCTTGATCCTGAATAATGTGCTGTTCCCCGCCGCCGAAAAGAAGCAGCTAAAAACTTGAGGTAGATGTGAAGAAGTTTTACCCCAAACTCCGCAGTATTCAGATCAAAACAGGGATCTGGACGCTTGTTATCGCCCTGATTTTGCTGTTTAGTTATCTGTGGTTAACCAACCGCCTGGCGATTGGCTCCAGCTACGAGATAAGCGTTTCCTTTAGCGATGTTAACGGCTTGGAAATCGGTGACAAAACAGTGTTTAGAGGCATGGAAGTGGGGCGCGTGAAAAGCATTACAGCCAAGGGAGATGCCATCATTGTAACTGCGGGTGTCGATAGCGGGATTATCTTGAAGGAAGGAAGCAGTTTTCAGGTGGCAGACAGCGGACTGATGGGCGGTAAAGTGCTGATCATCAACCAGGGCACGGAAACTGCCAGGCTGGATATCCTAAAGCTACAGACAGGCTCCACCCCAGAAGGGATGATGAATATGATCGGCAAAGCATCCCAAACCCTGGAAGAATTACAGAAAG
>JALNXT010000387.1 GCA_023230245.1 Candidatus Cloacimonadota bacterium | reverse complement strand
GCTTAAGCGAGATGTGAAAGTACTTCCCAAGGTTAAAAGTTCGGGTTTAGCAGGATTAGAATCCTGCTCTACGGCGTAAGATGTTACGGATTGTGGAACTTAGCTTGTTATTAGAAAAGAAGAAGGGTGTAGTTGCAGATATTTGCGAACAAGAAAAGCTCCACCTTGCAGTGGAGCTAAAACTCTGATTATATGTGGAAAATATGAAGCCTACAACTTCACGATAAAGCCAAGCATTGCATAGTGCACCGCAGCAAAGGTGTACACTTCTTCAATATCCGAGCCACCTTCAAGGAGGCGATATCCAGCCTTTAGGCTTAGATTCTTGCGCAGATCGTAGGTTGCGCCGATAAACACATCCTCTGCTCTGCCATAGGGAGATGCCAAGCCTTCTGCTTCCAGCACCAGATCTAGCTCATCGTTAATCCTATAACCTGCATTCAGGCTTAGTAGGGGAACAATACCAGTGTTCTTCTTGGTGGCGAAATTGCTAGTTGATTTTAATGAAATCTCAGCATCCCGCACCTTTAATGATGCGCCTACTGCCCTGATGCCATAAAACTCTTTGGGCAGTAAATATCTGTATTGCAGGCGATAAGAATCAAAACGGTAAACGGCTTCAATTTGGTCGTTCATCCAGAAGTGCTTGCTCTGATAAACAACGCTTTTTGCTAGCTTTTCATTGGCTTTCAGAGTTAGCGGAGCTGCCATAAGTGATATCTGATGGCGGGGGCTTATGCGGTAATGGATGTTTAAACGGGTACTGAACGCAGAAGAGATGCCCACATCATTCTTCAGGGAAAACATGGTGTTGTTAGTATCATTGGGGATGCGAACATCGTTGTAACCGGGGATGGCAATGCCTGTTTCTGCTTCAATACGAATGTCTGGAAGTGCACTTAGAGCTATGGCACTCGCTAAGATAAGGGAGATAAGTAGAATCTTCTTCACTGTTAAACCTCATTAATAATTTATTGAAACGCCAATTAGCGATAATGATAAACTATCCCAAGAGCAAATAAAGGCAAGCAAAAGAATGGATTACTACAGATTCAAGAAAATAGTACTGGATTCCAGTCTCCTGCGCTGGTATGACGGGAGGGGGGTAACCCATTAACTCGCTAAACTGCTAACTTGCTAACCTGTTAACCCTACTTCATCAGCACCATTTTTAAGCTGCGGGTGTAGTCTCCTGCTTCCAGACGGTACATATAAATGCCGCTACTTACAGGCAACCCTTTGTCATCAAGCCCGTTCCACACAATTTTATGATCACCTTTGGGCATATCCTTGGCGAGGAGATTGCGCACAAGTTGTCCCTTCAGGTTGTAGATTCTCAAATTAGTTGATGTAGCCTTTGCCAGGCTGAAACTAATGGTGGTTTCGGGATTGAAGGGATTGGGGAAGTTCGGGTACAGCGCACAAACCGGCACACTGGGATTCAGTTCGTCGTTTGTGGGGCTGGAAGTGCCAGTAAGAATGAGAATATTGTCAATCGTCCAGCCGGGATCGGTTAGCTCTAAGTCGATAGAGGAATCAGTTAGGTGAAAGCGAAGAAAGATGCTCTGCCCGGCATATTGGCTAAGCGAAACGAATTCCTTGCGCCACTTGTCCCATTGACCTGATTTTGTCCATAATACTAGCCATTCTGTGCCGTCCAAAGATACTTCTACTGTTGCAGGGTCATAGTTCCATTCGGTGTATAGGTGAGAGTCAAACACTAGATAAGCTTCGGAACCGGCAGGTATGTTGATTTGATTGATCGTTTTTATCCATACATTGCAGTTCATATCGTAAAAGCCCTTGCCACCCCAGCTATCTGTGATAGCATAGCCAGAGGCAGCCAACTCATTTTGGCGCACCCAGGGACCCAGCATCTCCCATGCGCTGGTTCCACTTTCCCAAGTTTCGCTGAAAACAACAGCGACGGGGCTAAGATTAAACAAGTTAGTATTTTCACCGCCGTGCAAGTTTATCGTGCCGAGATAGGGATAATAGCCTTCTGCGTAGATTTGGATGGGATATTCGCCCTCATAGCCGTTAAACACAAAACCTCCGTTCACGAACAGAGTGTCAGGCTCATAGCTGCCAATAATTACTCTTGCCGATAGGGCTTGACTGCCGTTACGAACTGCTGCACTGAGCACAGCAGGAAGCTTGGGTTGAAGCGTTAAATTGCGAAAACTCCAGTTTGTGTTAAGTACTTGGACATTAGGAATAATAGTATCGAAATACCCTTTTTTCTTTGCTTGAACCGTATATCTGCCAGCAGCAAGGGGCCTATAATAACGCCCGGTAGCAGGTTTTGTACGGCGAGGCTCAAACCATGGAGCACTGTGCTGCTCAATTATGATTTCAGCTTCCAAAGGCAGCGTGGTAACAGCATCGGTAACTATGCCGGTTAGCATCGAAGATGATGAAACAGTGGTATCAGTGGTCTCAAGCAAAGCCCTGTTTAGCAACCAGCGTACGCCATTGCTACAACGTTGTACGGTACCTGCCATAACCAGTGAATCTCCCTGTAGGTTTGCTGTCCCACACTCAATGAGAAGCTGAATTGTGCCATATTGCTGATAAAGCCAATCGTGAAAGGCACCCTTGCGGCTAAGGTTGGGATACACATCATAGGTTCCGGCAACCGATTGTTTTTGTATCTGAGAGCCTACTCCAATGCCGATACTT
>JALNXT010000386.1 GCA_023230245.1 Candidatus Cloacimonadota bacterium | reverse complement strand
CTATCCTGGCAGTGGCAAATCCATTGTTACCACCATTTCCCCCCTAACGGGCATACCTGTGGATTGCAATGTGGGTGGTCACTTTGGTCCTTACGCCAAGTTTGCCGGTTGGGATGCTATCGAGCTACAAGGGCGAGCAGATGAAGAGGTTATTGTTTACATCGATGGCGATGCCGGCATGGTGCAAATCTTCACCGCTCCTGATGAAGAGATAAACAGCCATATCCTCGCAGAAACGCTGATTAAGGAATTTGCCGATAGCCCTGATAAACACCAGAACGTTTCTGTGGTTTCCACTGGCTCTGCTGCCGATCATGTAAATATCACCTGCCTCAATTTCTCCTTCTGGGATAAACACCGCAAGGTTGCCCGCTTGAAACAAGCAGGACGCGGTGGCACAGGCACAGTGTTTCGCGATAAACGCATTAAGGCTTTGGTGGTGAAGTATTCTGGCTTGAAAGTGGATACTAACAACCCCGTGGATTTGCCTACCTTAAGGGAAACCGGTTTGAAACTGCATAAAGAGATAGCAGCGGGAGACGATAGCCAGTGCCGTATGCATCAGGTTGGTACGGCGCACCTTATGGAAATAATGAACGATTATGACTTGCTGCCAATTCGCAACTTTAAGTATGGCCAGATGCCAGAAGCTATAGGCTTGCATTCACGCGAGTTCACCGCTCTGTTTACCCAAGGTATGGCAGACGGCTGTTGGTATGGCTGCTCGCTTTCTTGTTGTAAAGCGGTGGATAATTTTAAGCCTCGCACAGGCCCATACAAAGGGCAATCCGTAATAGTAGATGGCCCCGAATATGAAACCGCTGCAGGTTGTGGCAGTAATATTGGTATTTTCGTTCCCAAGGATATCGTGGAGATAAACTTTTACTGCGATACTTATGGGGTGGATACCATCTCCTTTGGCACCGGCACCGCTTTCGCGATGGAATGTTACGAGAATGGCATACTGGACAAGACAAAAACCGGTGGCTTGGAGCTTACTTGGGGTAATGCCGATGCGGCTTTGGAGCTTTTGCACCAAATGGCGCGTGGCGAAGGCTTTGGCTTAATCGTGGGCAAGGGTGTCCGGGTTATGAAAGCCATCTTTGCCGAAGAATATGGCGCAGACCCAAATTTCTTACAGGATATCGGCATGGAAGCCAAAGGTTTGGAATACTCTCAATATATGAGCAAAGAATCTCTGGCGCAGCAAGGCGGATATACGCTTGCTCTCAAAGGCCCGCAGCATGACGAAGCCTGGCTTATTTTTATGGATATGGTGAATAACCGCATCCCTACCTTTAAAGACAAAGCTGAAGCCTTGCACTATTTCCCCATGTTCCGTACCTGGTTTGGTTTACAAGGCTTGTGCAAACTGCCTTGGAACGATATTGAACCTGCCAATAATGCCGAAACCGATGAGCCTGCCAAAGTGCCGGAACACGTGCAGAACTATGTGGATATTTACAAAGCAATCACCGGCAAGCACATGGATAAAAAGTTTTTGATAGAGCAATCTGAACGGGTTTACAACTTCCAAAAGGTTTTCTGCATGCGCATGGGCAAAGGCAGACGCATCGACGATGTGCCTCCATACCGCGCAGTCGGCCCTGTCACCGAGGAAGAATACCTCTCCAGAGTAGAGCGTTACGACACACTGCTTAAGAATAAGATAGGTATCGACCCCACCGGGAAAAGCACGGCCGAAAAGATGAAGATAACCCGTGAGTTCCGTGAAGATCAATATCAGCAGCTTATTGATGCCGTGTATTTTCGTAAGGGCTGGACGCCTGAGGGAGCGCCAACCGTGGAGCATTTGCAAAAAATAGGCATGGATCTACCGGAAGTTCTGGAAGTAGTTAAAAGATACCTATAGCCATATAACTAAAGCTGATAGATTCATTTAGGTCTCTGTTAGCTGCAATCATAAAGAGGAACACTGTGTCATCCATGGTGTTCCTCTTTTTTGGGATATTAATTTGGCTCAAGTTCAATCATGGTGGGTAAGATACATTGAAATCCCAATATACTAGACAGCAGTCCCAGCGGTACAATAGGTATTAGCGACGGGTTTTAACCCGGCGGAGGCAAATCAAAACACGTTTTAGTCCCTACGGGACGACAGATGGTCTTATGGTTATTTGGCGATATTTGTTGGCTATACAAAGACACCTTTCGCCCCGATGGGGCTTCTTTGGTTTGATATATTCATTAACGCCGGGTTAAAACCCGTCGCTATTATCTACCATCCCTAATGGGATTTAGGCTGGTTTCTTCGTCTATCTTTCCTGCCTTCATTCCCCTATCATTGCCCTTGAATTGTCCATCCCATCCGCAATGCAAGGGCAATGCTAAGGCAATGCAAGCAAGGAAGAGATACAATATTTCTGTAGCAGCTAAATTATGGTTTTGTTAATCACGCTGTTTAACACAATAAGACCGTTGAACAAATCAAAGCAAAAAATAATGAGAGGAGTTTTTAGGATACGGGATGGGATTTTACGAGAAATTGGACGTTTTTGTCTGATTTTGCCTCAAGATGCCCTTAAACAGCCTCAAAATTGCCCGTTTTTTGAACTAATCCAGAAATCTAGGCAGACCTCTCCTATCTCACGATCGTAAAATTTTTAAGGCTGCGCTTGAGATTGAAGGCAATTGCTCCTATCAACAGATAATCTTTTGATAGGAGCAAT
>JALNXT010000385.1 GCA_023230245.1 Candidatus Cloacimonadota bacterium | reverse complement strand
GTCTCTCTATACTATACTATACTATACTATACTATACTATACTATACGGATATGCCTCTTATAATAAAAATATCAACATCGGATGTCATAATAAATTCACTTAGTTACTCCAAGTCTCGTTTCCGTCTAACTTGCGGAAAAGAAAAATAAGAAGAAATAAAAAATATCATGGAGTTAATAATGAATTTTAAGAAAAAATTATTACTGATAATTGCCTTAATATGTATAAGTATATTAAGTGCAGATATTACATTTGAAGCTTCAAGGGATGAAGTTGGACAAGTATGTGGTTATGTGTATGAATATCATGGTGTTCAAAGAGTACCAAGCGCAAATAAAACTATAAATGTTTTTTTGATAGCTTATACTCAAGAAGAATTAGATGCTATTGGTAGTGGTTTAATTGCAAAACAAGATAAACACTTTACACGAATTACTAATCACGCAGGATATTATACAATTGGTCATTTCCCTGTATATTCCACTTGTTATTATAAAACTGTAAGGGTAGAGTTGTGGGGAAAAGCATGGAGTGAACCATATACCGGTGATAACGTAATCAATATTCATATTGGTGATATTTGGTAAATAAATACTTGGAGGTCTGTAAATCAGGCCTCCTTTTTGAGAGGGAATTATGAAAAAACTTATTATTAGTGCTATGTTTTTATTGATTATATCTTGTTTATCATCAACAATTATATCAATTGACAACATAACTTTAAATAGGAAATTATTAGATTTTGATTTTTATTACGGAACATTGAATAAGTATAATAATAGGCTTATTGTTGATTGTGCTTACAAGATAGAAGAATATAATATAATGTCCGATGGAAGTCTTGAGAAAATTTTATCATTTGATACAAAAATTAATTATGATCAATCATCGTTTATAGTTAATGATAAATTTTATAGATATATAAAAAAAAATAGTCAATATTATATACAGATTTTTGATCTTAATTTTGAGCCTATGGAGCTAATTACTACTGTTATGATACCAACTCCATTTTTTTATAGAATATATAATTTTGAAATTGGTGATTATATATTATTTACCGATGCAGTTAATCATCGATCGTATAAATTACATAAAGAAACAAATGAAATTGATGGATTTATTGATGACTTATATGGAATAATTGCTTCAGAAAATGATTATTTGTATTGGTTAAAATATAGATTTAACAACCAAAATGAGATAGAAGGAATTAATGTTGAGATATATGATACTCAACATCTTGAAAATAATGAGTTTGGAGAATTAGTTAATGTTTTTGAATTAGAAGGGTGTCCGCTAAATATATTTTTTATGAAAGTAGAAAATAATTATTTTTATTGTTATGGAGAGAGTTTTATCTATGTTTTTGATGTACGTGATGTTCAAACTCCTGAGCAAGTTATTCATTTAGTAGAAAACGATGAATATATGTTTATTGATGTAATATATTATAATAATCAATTATATACTTCACTTACAACTGGAGAAATAGTTTTATATTCAATAGTTGACAATAATTATGATGTAAGTTTTATAAGCAATGGTAATTTTGATTCCCAATATTTAAATAATTTATCTTTGAACTATCCTTATTTATATAGAAATAATTATTATGGTGTATCTGTGTATGATATAGATAATGCTTTTTCTAATATTTATAATTACTTTAGTTATGTGGAATTATATGAAGCTAATTTATATAAAAATTATTATTTTGAACATGATGAAAATAACCATCATTATAAGATTTATCCTTTATATTTGTCAACAGAAAAATTTTATGAAATTCCAGATAACGGAATGCTATATTCAATGAAACAAATCGATAATTATCTTTATATTTGTAGATTAGATGAAAACCAAATAGCTTATTTTGAAATGTATTCTTTGTCTGATACTCAAAGTGCTGAGTTATTAATTTCTCAACATGTTGAAGCTTTTAGAGATATTGAAATAATTAATGATTATATATATTTAGTAGACCATGATATGAATTATGTTTATCAAATAATTGATAATTTGCTAGTTTTTTATACTTCGTTTAATGGGATAATAGGCTCTTATTCTCATTCAATGAGTTATCAGAATAGAGATTATATATTCGTAAAAAATGGGAATATTTTAGAAATTAGAGATTCTTTTCATCCTGATTATATTCTTTATTCAGATAACGATAATAATTTAACTTACTATTTATCAATATTTGAGAATAATTATGTTTCAAAATATGATTTTGAACAAGACGTAGATTTTTATAGATTTGATTTTAATACTTTTTCAATAGAACATATTTTGAGTTATTCTTTCGATAATGATGAAAATTATCGTAATTCTGGACCTTATAATGGTATTTTTTCAAAAGATGCTTGTTTTGCCGATGATAGTATAATATATAACATTGTTGATGGAGAGATTAATGAATTAGGTGTTTTTGATGCTTCATGTTTAACTGTTTCTCATTCCAGGTTTTTCCCGGAGTATAACACAGCTATATTTTGGGCAGGTTCAGGATTTTATCTTTACGACATAGAATATACAGTTTCCTCATCTGATCAGGTAGTTGAGATTAACAGAGATACTTATGTTTATCCTAATCCGGTCAACGGGGGAGATGTTAATTTTAAAACTGCTCTCTCAGGTAATGATACAGAGATAAGTATCTATAATATCAAAGGACAATTGGTTAAG
>JALNXT010000384.1 GCA_023230245.1 Candidatus Cloacimonadota bacterium | reverse complement strand
ATTCTCAATATCGTTATATTTATCCAATACTTCCTGGCTAAAACCTATCTTAATGGTAATAGTATTAAGAGTGGAAGAGATATTTACATCCGCCTTCTCACCATAAACATTATTTAAGAATTCCGGGAGAGATTTGGATAGTTTCACGGTACCATTAATACGCTTATACGCTTTTAGCCCAAAATTGGCAGCTAAAGCAGCTCCACCAACGATCAGCAATGCTTTGAAGAACTTTTTCATCGTTTATACCTCGTAGATTATTTATAAATAGATTTGATTTTACCCCAAGATCTGCTCTGCACTGAGGTAGGTTGATTCTTTACTACATCATTTGCTGATATTGGGCTTAAAGTGAATTCGCTATAGCTGTATAAAACTATACCAGATATAGAGGAATAAGTTCCACTAGCTGTATTCACAGTTTCTCTATCACCGAATACTCCGCTTTGCACAACACAGGTGCCGGAACCATCGGTAACATTTACTTTGTTTTTTAAAGCTTTAGTGCCAAAAGCAGTAGCATTCATTAGTTTTACATAAACACCTTCATAAGCTTCGGCTTCTGCTGCGCTGGATAGTTGCCCGGTAGTAAGTATAATTGGGCGAGGAATAAAAGAGGAACTCTCCAATACACGGGTTTGAATGATATCCTGTAAACATGTCATACCATAGGTCTCGGTTACAGAACCACTAACATATATTCTGTCACCCTGTTTAACTCTGGCATTTCTATCCAAAATAAGGATGCCACGCCATGCGCCGTTTAGGGCTTCACTAATAAAATACCCACCATTACGATAGTTCGTTGCAGTTACTATCCCTTCCAGGCTAACACTTTTCCCCACGTATTTAGAAGGATAAGTACCGTCGCTACCTGGATTGGTAGTGAACTGAATGTCATATATAGAAATAGCCCAAGCCCCTGTAGAGAGGCTGGCTATTAGACATAGCATTATGAGTAGCTTTTGCATACATCACCTCTATATGGCAATCTAATCACGGCTGATATCTTGTCAAGATAATTCTTAAATTATTCACATTTCGTCTCTTAATTGGGCTTATCGCGTTCGTGTAACCTGCTCCACTAGTGCACGATATTCAGCAGCTTTTCCCAGATTACCCATTTTATCATACATTTCTGCAATATTGTTAAGCGCCAATATGGTACTAGGATGACCTTCTTCAAGTGACTCTTGCTGGATAGGCAGCACCTGCTCACAATATTGTAGTGCCTTATCATATTCTCCTTTATTAATATGAATAACACTGATATTGCTGAGGCTGGCAGCTGTGTCAGGATGCTTTTCCCCATAAGTCTCTTGTCGGATAGACAGCGCTTGCTCATAAAATGGGAGTGCCTTGTCATATCCCCCTTTATCATCATAAGCGGTTCCAAGCTGGTGAAGGCTGGCTGCTGTATCGGGGTGCCTATCACCCAAAGCTTCTCGCCGAATAGACAGTGCTTGCTCATAGTATTGGATAGCCTTGTCATTATCGCCTTTAATACCATAAATACAACCGATATTGTTCAGCATTCTTGCAGTTTCAGGATGCCTTTTCCCCATAATTTCTTGCAAGATGGGCAGGGCTTGCTCAATATATTGGAGCCCTTTGTCGTTTTCGCCTTTATTGATGTAAATGATACCGATATTGTTGAGGCTTAGTGCAGCGTAAGGGTGCTTTTCTCCAAATACCTCTTGCCAGACAGATAGTGCTCGCTCATAATATTGGAGTCCCTTCTCATCTTCGTTTTTCTTAAGACAAACATTACCGAGATTGTTAAGAGTGGTGGCGGTAGCAGGATGCCTTTCCCCAAATATCTCTTGCTGGATAGATAATGCCTGCTCATAGTATCGTAGCCCCTTGTCATATTCGCCTTTTTCAATGTAAAGAATACCGAGATTGTTAAGAGAGGTTGCACAGAGAGGATGTCTTTCTCCCAATGCCTCTTTCCAGATAGACAGCGTTTGCTCATGATATTGGAGCGCCTTATTATATTCTCCTGTACTATAATGAAGACTGCCAATATTGTTGAGGCTGGATGCAGTATCACGATGCCTTTCACCCAAGACCTCTTTTCTGATAGACAGTGCCCGCTCATGATACTGAAGAGCTGTGTCATATTCGCCTTTTTTATAATAAGCCCCGCCGAGATTATTTAAGCTCATGGCAGAGTCAGGATGTTTTTCGCCCAAGGTGTCTATCAGAATGGACAGTGCTTGTTTATAATATTGGATAGCCTTGTCATATTCGCCTTTATCAACGTAAATATTACCGAGGCTATTAAAGCTTTTTGCTGTGTCAGCAGGCTTTTCTGCCATTGCCTCTTGCTGAATAGACAATGCCTGTTCGTGATATTGGAGAGATTTATCATATTCGCCTTTATTAAAATAAACTATGCCGATATTGAATAAGCTGGATGCGGTGTCGGGATGCCTCTCCCCTCTATATTTCTCGTTTAGTGCCAATCCTGAACTATAGTGTTGTAGGCTTGCCACAAAATGGTAAAGGTCTCTTTCATAATCGCCGGCTTTGTTGTAAAGTTCCACTGCTTTCTGCCAGTTTCCGGCATTATCATAATGAGTGGCTATCTCTGCATACTGGGTTTTATCATCCGAACAGAGCTTTTCCATTGCCTGTGCAGCAATCAAATGCAACTTGCGCAGTTTCTTTTTCAATTGCATTTGATAGGCA
>JALNXT010000383.1 GCA_023230245.1 Candidatus Cloacimonadota bacterium | reverse complement strand
TATTTCCGCCATTCTCAATACACCTGTTAAAGCCCCGCCATCCGTTCCCCCGCAAAGAAGAATCATATCAGGATGGAGGTTTCTCATTGCCATCATCTGCTCGGCAGCTCTGCGTTTATCATCCACTGCGAAAACGTCGAGGATAATCCCTCCCGCTCCGTAAGCTGCCCTACGTGCGCTGGATGCACTATCAAAAAGGGTTAAGCCGATCACCAGTATTTGCAATCCGCCACCTGCGCTACTGGTGGTTAGATAGCTGATATTGGGTGCAAAGCTTAGCTGTTCTGCCGAAGCTCCAGCTGTAAATATAGGTATCCCAATCTGTGTTTGTAGATTGCTAACTGCCTGAAACACTCCAAAGCGAACATCATTAAAAGGCGCTTCCACGGTGGTATTGGCATGGTTGATTCCCAATATACGGGGATTGCCATCCGAATTGTCAATAATCAGAGCTTTTGTAGTGGTGCTGCCTACATCAGTAATCAAATAGAAATCATTCTTTTGCGCCATTTCATTCACCTCAACCATATTTTTAAGTAATTACTCTTATGTTTAGCTGCCATATTTCCGTCAAGAATTATTATTGGATACTTGCTTTACCATTACCCGTATATTTGCGCTTGTGCTTAAGTCCATTATCTTCCCCAAATACACCACTGTAGCCCCTCCTGTGCTTTGTCCAAGAAGTGTGCGAGAGGAGGATAATGCTTTTAAAACAGAGCAAAAGGGATGAAGTGAAGAAGTGGTAAAGTTATGAAGCAATTAGTTGATGACATAATGTCGAATAATTATTAGTGAATTATGGGATGTCTCGTACGGTGTTTAGGTTTACTTTTAAACTTTTCTCTTGACGAATGAAGGCGCATCAGAGTTTTGGATTGAAATATCTTATTTGAATGTAATAATAACGAAATAGGGAGCATAAGCCCATGAAAAAGTTTTCCTGGCGTGGTTTATCAATAGTCATATTTATATGCGTAACTGCATTTTATTTGGCTCCGTTGGCTATTCCGCAGCTGCCCGAATGGTGGGCAAAGAACAAGCTGAAGCTTGGCCTTGACCTTCGTGGTGGCATGCAAATTCTGCTTGAAGTAGATACTTCAGAATTATCTGAAACAGATGCACGTGGTGCAGTTGAACAAAACATTAAAATTATTCGTGAACGTATAGACCAGTTTGGTGTGGCAGAGCCATCCATCCAGAAGCTTGGCGACAAACGAATAATGGTGCAATTACCCGGCGTGTCCAATTTTGAAGCTGCCGAAAAGCTTATTAAACAAACAGCTATGTTAGAATTCAAACTGGTTGCACAGCCGGAAGATAGCAAAAAAGTGATGGAAATAATAGACTCGAACATCTCTAATAATCTGGCATTATTTCCCACCTTGGCTGAGCTAGACAAAAAAGACAAAAAGATTCTGGCACCGGATTCTACCAAAGCCGATAGCTTGAAAACCACGAGCGGGATATTCAGTTCCTTAATCCGCCCAGGCGAAAGAGATTACGAAGTAACCTTCGATAGCATTCGCTTAGTGCAAGATTTACTGGCTGATTCCCTGTTTAAGCAAGCTGTACCGATGGGATTTCAGCTCGCTTTAGAAAAGCAGAATACCGAAACAGCCAAGGCAGACCGACGCCTGGTAGTGTTGCACTCTAATGTGGAACTTACTGGTTCAGATTTATCGAAGGCTAAAGTGGATTATGGCTCTGCTACTTCCACCGACCCTCGCACCGCCAATAAACCTTATATCTCGATAGAAATGAAACGCTCTGGTGCCTTGAAATTTGAGAAGGTAACAGGGGACAATATCAACCGTCGCCTGGCAATTGTCCTCGATGGTGTGATTTATTCAGATCCCAATATAAACGATAAAATATCAGGCGGAAGAGCGCAGATAACTGGCTCGTTTACCACAGCCGAAGCATCGGAACTTGCCATTGTGCTAAACACAGGTAACCTCGTTGCTCCCATTAAACCTATTTCGACATCAATCATAGGTGCAACTTTAGGTACCGACAGTGTGCGCAGTGGAAGCATGGCAGGCATTATTAGTATGGCTATGATTATCCTTTTCATGTTAGTTTATTACAAACTGGCTGGATTTATCGCAGATTTTGTGTTAGTGTTTAACATTGGCTTTATCCTGGCGATACTTACTGCATTCGGAGCTTCATTAACTTTACCTGGTATTGCTGGTATTATCCTTACCATGGGTATGGCTGTGGATGCTAACGTGCTAATTTATGAACGCATACGTGAGGAACTGGATTTAGGGAAGACACCACGCAGTGCTGTTGATGCGGGATATAAAAGAGCTGTTATAACAGTATGGGATTCTAACCTGACCACGCTAATAGCTGCTGCCGTTTTGTATTACTTTGGTAGCGGACCTATCCGTGGCTTTGCTGTCACCCTTTCAATCGGAATCATTGGATCTATGTTCAGTGCGATAGTTTTCGTCCGCTCTATTCTGGATACTTTCGTGATCACCGGCACAACTAAGAAAATGAGCATTTAAGAGGAAACGAAAGATGAGAATATTACAAAATTCACACATTCCATTCGTAGGAATCCGCTATTGGGCATACGCAATATCCATAATATTAATCATTGCTGGTATAGCCGGATTACTGATAAATGGCCTAAACTGGAGCATTGATTTTACCAGTGGTGTAGCTGCTAAGGTAAACCTGAAGGCAAAAGA
>JALNXT010000382.1 GCA_023230245.1 Candidatus Cloacimonadota bacterium | reverse complement strand
CGGGGGACACCACAGCCTATGGCGTGAAGATGAATCCCAATGGTTTGCTTGAGTGTATCGATAAAGTGTCGGCTGCCATAGATTGGGGCAAAAAGCTTAGTTCCACCGATCCCAATAAAGTTATCGGCAAGGGCTTTTCCTTATTCTGGAAAGCACCCGCGATGCCACCCAATGCTTCCTCTTCAGCTTTTTTGAAGTTCAATGAAGATGCCAGCATCAATCTAATTATCTCTGGAATGGATATTGGTCAGGGTTATCAGACAGTTATGGCTCAGATTGTCGCTGAAATCCTCTCCGTGCCGCCTTCCAAGATAAGAGTGGAAACACCCGATACAGATCGCAACCCTTACGAATGGCAAACTGTGGCTTCTCACATTACCTGGAGCAGCGGGAATGCCGTTAAGAAAGCAGCTATTGATGCAAGAGAGCAGATATTTGATCTGGTGGAGCGTATTTACAGCCTTCCGTATGATGAGCTGTATCTGGAAGATGAGGCAGTTAAATGCACGCAGGATACCACTTTCAACCTTCCCCTAAAGAGTTTTGTCGTAGATGGTATCATGACCAAGGATGGCACCTTCAAAGGTGGACCAATCAATGCCCGTGGTATGTTTATGCCAGAGTTTTCTTCTGCCAATGGCGATCCTGAAACCAGCCAGGGCGGGCATCCCAATGTGCATTACACCGTTGGAGCAGCCGCTTTAGCTTTAGAAATTGATAAAGATACAGGCAAGATGCGGGTTTTAAAAGTAGCACTTGCCATCGATGCTGGAAAGGCTTTAAACCCCAATTTGGTTAAAGGGCAAATCACCGGTGGAATGCTGCAAGGGCTTGCAACTGTACTATATGAAGATATGCGTTACGATAGCAAGGGCAAGCTGATGAATCCCAATTTTACCGATTACAAGATACCCACTTCCATGGACGTGCCCGACGAGATAATTCCTATTATTGTGGAAGTTCCTCAGCCCGACGGACCCTTTGGAGCCAGAGGAGTTGGCGAACACACCATGCTACCCGCTGCACCCATGATTGCCAATGCGGTGGAAGATGCGCTGGGCATCAGGATAAAATCCATGCCGATTACTGCCGAGAAAGTTGCGATGGCGTTTCTAGCTAAAAACAAGTAGTGTATATGAACCAATGTACAATCTGCAAAAGGCTTGATTTGCTTAAAAGTGCTGGCGATACAGCGATGATTTACGAGTTTCCCCATTCGTACTTGCTGTTGGGAAACCATCAGTACTTTCCGGGATATTGTGTCTTGTATTACAAGCAGCATGTGCGTGAATTGCATGAACTTTCACCCGAAATTCAAGCTGCTCTTAGCAAAGAACTTATGCAAGCTACTACTGCCATAGTACGGGCTTTTAACCCATGGAAAATGAATCATGCCTGCCTGGGTAATCGGGATCAGCATATCCACTGGCATATTATGCCCCGTTATGAATCTGAAGCGGATCATCAAATGCATCCTTGGACGCATGCAGATGAGTTTGACAGCTGTCTAATTTCTCCAGAGCAACAGAGGGAAGCAATTGAACTGATTAGGTTCCATTTGCAATAAGTAACATCAGGCTAACAGCTATTAATTTTAAAAAGGATAAACCATGACTAAACCATTAGCCAATATCAAAGTCCTCGATCTCACTCGTGTTCTCGCTGGACCCTTTTGCACCATGACCTTAAGCGATTTAGGCGCGGAAGTAATAAAAGTGGAGATCCCCGGAACCGGTGACGATGCCAGAGCATTTGGTCCCTTCATAAACCACAGATCGCTATATTTCCTCAGCATCAATCGCGGTAAGAAAAGTGTTTCTCTAAACCTCAAAACGCCTCAAGGTAAGCAGATTCTATTGGAGCTGGTAAAACGCTGCGATGTGATCGTGGAGAACTACCGTCCGGGTACCATGGAAAAGCTAGGTTTAGGCTACGATACTATCAAGGAAGTGAATCCCCGTATTATCTATGCAGCTTCCACAGGTTATGGACATAGCGGCCCCGATACCCTTAAGCCTGCCTATGATATTCTTGCGCAAGCCAGAGGCGGGATCATGAGCATCACCGGCTATCCCGATGCTGCGCCTACTCGTGTAGGAATGTCTTTGGGGGATATTACTGCATCTTTATTCACCGCCATCGGTATCAATGCTGCATTGTACCAGCGCGAAACCACAGGCTTGGGACAGAAGATAGACGTAGCTATGTTGGATTCCCAAGTAGCGATACTTGAGAATGCTCTGGTTCGCTATCAAGCCGAAGGTCATTCTCCTGAGCCTTAGGCAACAGGCATCCCACTATCGCGCCTTTTCAAGCTTACCAAGGCAGCGATCATTATTTTGTAATTGCCGTAGGTAACGATAATCTATGGAAGACTTTTTGTAATACCATCGGGGTTGCGGAACTTATTGAAGATGCCCGCTTTGCTACAAACCGTCTGCGCACCGATAATATTGCTGCCCTTAACTCGATCTTGCAGCCGATATTGATTGCCAAAACTGCCGCACATTGGCTTTGCACGCTTGAAACTGCCGGTATTCCTTGTGCGCCCATTAACGACATTGAAGCCGTGATGAACGATCCGCAAGTGCTTGCGCGCAATATGATCGTAGATGTTGAAGATGAGTTTGCCGGAACCGTTAAAATAGCAGGAAACCCCATCAAAATGACTTCTATACCAGAAAGCCCCAGCAGAGAGAAAGTGCCCGAAATC
>JALNXT010000380.1 GCA_023230245.1 Candidatus Cloacimonadota bacterium | reverse complement strand
CACCCCCTGGAAAAATACACCTGCTTAGAGCATTGTTTAACCAAAATTATTTGTAATTTTGAAATTTTACTGTTGCTTGCAGCAGGTGCGCTCTGCTCATGCAGGGCGCACACACGCGTTTGGCGTCATGCGGGGTAAAGTGGTTAAATTCAAGTTCAGTTTTTCAATTGGAGTTTTGTGGTAGGTTGACAGTTTTGTCCTCCGAAATCCCGCACGAACGCCAAGCGCAGAACCGTTAGCGGCAAGGCTAGAGCGGGCAATTTTGGTTCATTGGTATATTCATCAAAGAAAGAACTGCGAATTTCAACAGAGAAGAATTTAGTTTCAACCTATGATTTCAGATTGCAGTAGTTGTAGAGGGTTTACATTTATTATTTTGACATATGATATTATTTGATATTTATGAATTAATAAAAATATATTATATTAAACAATATATCGTATTAAATAAATTTTAGCTATGCCAAAAACAACTCAAGCACTTCGAAGGTACCGGATAATACTAAAGATATTAAGCCGCACCGGCAAATATGCTTCTAAAGATATTCATCAATCATGTATTAATTCAGGTATTGATGTTTCATATAGGACTACTCAGAAGGATTTAGAGGACTTGAGAGATGATAGTACAATCTTTGGAAGAGATCTTGGAATTATTGAAGACAAAAAAACTAAAAAATGGTATAGTGAAAATATTCCCAAAGAACTTTATGCTGCCTTAGAATTAGGAGAGGGAGAAGTTGATGCATTGATTTTCTATACAAAAACACTAAATCAATATAGTAATTATCCAATATTTAAAGAGATTTCAGAGGCAATGAAAAAGGTGTTTGAAAGTAGTAATATTTCAAAGCAAGTTCAAGAACTTTTTCAGTCTGAAACTTGGATTGAGACTGAAAAGCATGAACGAATAAAAGGAATTGAGTTGATACCTGATGTTTTGGATGCCATCCATCGAAAGAAGATTATTAAGATTGATTATCAGAAATTTGAAGATGTTAAGCCCAAAACACACGTCTTCGAACCTTTATTATTAAAGGAAGATAAACAAATGTGGTATGTAATTGGCGTCAATATTAAACATAATAATTTCACAACATATGCATTAGATAGAATAATTAGTTTATTTGTTACTGACGAGGAATATGTTCCACGAACATTTAATAGTAAAGAATATTTCAAATACTCCTTTGGAATAACAGTATTGGATGAGGAACCTATTGATGTAATTATTTCGTTCAGTCCAAAGCAAGCTAATTACCTAAAAACGCTTAATATTCATCATACTCAGAAAATCTTAATAGACAATTCAGAGAGTTTTATAATTTCAGTAAAAGTAAAACCTTCATATGAATTTTATTCTAAATTGTTGAGTTATGGAAATAATGCGACTATTATTTCACCCCCTGATATTAGAAATCATATTTCAGATATTATTGAACAAACTTTAAATAACTACAAGTAATTCTTAATCATTTTTTTTGATGACGCAAATTGGTTGCGCCATATTGATTTTTCTTTGTAGCGTTAATAAATGTATTACCTCTAAAAAAAAGAAAAATGAACACAGAACAAAAAAAGGAAGATAAAGGAATGGTTTTCTTTATTGGCAAAGAAAAGTATGAAACTGAAAAAACTGTTTTAACAGTTAGAGAGATTTTAGAAGACTATGCAAAAGTCAAAACTGATGAAAAATCCTTAGCCCTAAAGGATGGGAATAGTCATACCGAGTATACAAATCTCGATGAACCTATTCATATGAAAAATGGTATGCACTTTGTCCTATTTGATACTACTCCAACGACTGCATCATGATTTACGGTTCAGAGTATTTTATTAGTGAGTTCACAGAGCTTGGCTATCAGCCAACAATAATGAAGGGGAATGACAATCAAACTTATGCAATTTTTAAAGATTTTGAAATAGAAATCGGAAGATTCTCAGGTAAAATTATTGATTTAGGATTGCTCATTATGCCTGATTATCCAAGAATGGTACATAGTTCGATTCATGTTAGGGCGAATCCACAACTTTTTGAAAAATCAGATACTTTACCAGGAGTTCGTAATATCATTGATAGTGGATTAGGTCCTGAATGGCTTTATTGGAGCCTTGCATTAAAAGCTGTTCCTAGCGATACTGCCAAACATTTATTGTCCCAGATTAATGGGGTTTTTAAAAGAGCATAAAATGAAAAGCTTTAGCATAGCATTGCCTGAACTTTTAAACGAACAATTATGTGATCACCTGATTCGGGAGGATGGTGACGAGGATTTAATTTTTGCACTATGGAATAATTCTAAGGGTGAAAATCGGAATACTGCATTAATCATCGAACTTATTTTTCCTCAACAGGGAGATCGTCAGCGACATGGAAATGTCAGTTTTAATCCACAATATATTAAAAGGGTTTGTAGAGAAGCTTCCCAAAAAGAATGTGGAATTGTCTTTATTCATAGTCATCCATATCCTGGCTGGCAGAAGATGAGTAGTGATGATATTATTGCTGAAAAAGAAAAACTGAGTGAAACTGTTGAGGTCTTGACTGGCTTTCCATTAGTGGGGATGACAATTGGTTCAGATAAAACATGGAGTGGACGTATTTGGAACTACAATGAATTAAAGTGTGTATATGAGATTCAATGGGCTGAATCAGTACGCTGTGTTGGTAAACACCTAAAAATAGATTTCAATGACTATTTAGTGAAATCTCC
>JALNXT010000381.1 GCA_023230245.1 Candidatus Cloacimonadota bacterium | reverse complement strand
AATTGCCTGCCACAGCTTATCCGGCTGCAAGGCAATGATTTGCTCCAGCAGCACACGATCCAGTTTTTCAGCTTTATCAGCACTGTGATAATGGGATAAATCTGTGGAACAGAGGATCACAATCCGGCGTGAACTTTTATAGACAGCTTCATACAGCATTTCCGCCAACCGCATTGCCACAGCAGGAATTTGGTTACCAATCATGATGGGCAGAATGGTAGCTTGCGGATAGAAATAGCTGATTAAAGGTAGCTGGATTTCCATGGAATGCTCGTTCTGATGATAGCTAAGCTCAATATTCTGATTTGTTTGTGGCGATAGCTTATCGTAAAAATCACTGTTCAGCTTCAAGCTCCCCAATGGGTTTACATATTCGCTATAAGGAGATATGCTAAAATCGAAGTGATGCCCCTGGTGGCTGGGATGAAGCAATATAAAGCAATCAATATTCTCATCACTAATGCTGTGCATGCCAAGCGCAGCGCACTGACCCGAATACATATAGCCTGCATGGGGCAAAATAATTCCCAGGTTTCGTTCATTGTGTTTGGGTTCCTCGGCAGCACTAATCCAGGTTTCTATCTGACGTTTCACCTGATCCCCAAACCTTGGGTAAAAGGTTCCTGCATGAGCCGGATTTCGTATCAATCGTCACCTCCTGCAAGCGGTTCTGGTAAATAGATGATGTATGTGCCTGCTTGTTTATCATCATCGCTAAGTTTCTGATTTTGCCAGTCCGGAGCATAAACAGGGCTAATCACGGCAATTTTAAGCTTAGGCAGTGCTTCTTTAACCCGCGAAACTGTCCCCAAAAAAGCATGGCTGTGAAAGTCTCCATTAAAGTGGATTAGCCGGGCTTTGGGCTTTGCCTTCAGGGCAAAAACAATGCTTTCTGCCATGGTGTCGTCCTTCAAGCATTGTGCCTGATATATGGGTTCGATAGCGTTTATATCTGCACTCATGGCATGCATCGGAGAGCTGTCTGCACCCATCAACGTATAAAAAGCAGTTTTGTATTCATCATCAGGAGCAGTTATCTTGAGAGCTAACCAAGTGCGTTCTTCGGCATCCATTTCTTCCAGAAATCCCATACCCTGTCTGGCAAGTTTGCCGGCATAAATACGGGGAACATTGGCAGCTATGGCGTTTAACTTGTGCATCCTGGCATATTCTACCAAGGGGCGGTAATCGGGGTCGTAATTTCCCCAAGGACGCGAGTTTTCCAGAAAGCTTGCTTCATCAATCTTGTCTTCCACATAATCTGTTAAATACTGCTGCACATCCCGCTCGAACATCTCGAAAGATAGCACCAATTCTCTTTTCCCATCTAGCAAAGGCAGTATATCCCTTTCCAATTGATGCAGAGTGGTATTATCGTGAAACTCACCAAAAAATATGATGTCATAAGCTTCCAAGCCTTTGGCGAGGTTTTGCAGCGTTAAGGTTTTACCGTCCTTAGCCTGAACGATACGCAAATCTCCTGCCCATGCTAAGCTTAGGGATAACAGGGTGATAAGCAGGACTATAAATCTCATATAGCTATCCTTATTTTGTAGTCTTTACTTTATATGATAAACGGGATTGCGTGGCATAGCCATCAAGAATTTCCAGCAGCCTATCTTGCATTTCACAGGGAACCTCTATGCTAATAGATACTTGGCTGGCAAATTCGGCATCACTAAAGCTTGCTTCCAGTTCTCTGGCTTTGTGTTTAAAGCTCTCGAAGGTCTGGTAATCGCATCTTAATAAATAAGATACGTAATCCCTGGCAGGAATCAGCTCTGCTAGTTTGACCGCTTCTTCCACTGCCTCCCCATAGGCATCTATCAAGCCTTTAACTCCCAGCTTTATCCCGCCATAATAGCGAGTTACCACAGCCAAGGTATTGGTAAGCTCGTGCCTAAGCATGGTGTTTAGCATCGGTTTCCCGGCAGTGCCACCTGGTTCTCCGGCATCGGAATAATAGCTGGTTTCTTGGTTCGTTCCACACAGGTAAGCATAGCAATTGTGCGTGGCATTGCTATATTCTTTGATATGCTCATTTAGCTGTGTGCGTGCCTCTTCCACATTTGCCACCGGATATAACACCGCAATGAACTGCGAACGCAGGATTTTGATTTCAGAGCTAACTTTAGTTTTTATCGTATAAAACATTATTTAACCTTGGGCAAATCGTTCCAGCGAGTGGTAAAACTGGGTGAAAGCTTCGCCCTGCGCATCTGCCAATCCTTTCGAATCCCGCTGCTGGCAAAGAACAAGGTATCCTGTCCATGCTTACGATTCAGCTTATCCACTATATCCATCAGGTCTTTGCGCTTATCATCCAGATAGCAATCTTCAATAAAACTAAGCGGCACATCTGCTTCGGCGATAATATCGGCAAGCATCACACCTGCCTTTTTATACTCAAACCCAGGAAGATACAGCTCTTCCAGAAGAGACAAAGCAGTCCTGATAAGCTCTGGTGTATAGGCAGTCGGCGGAAACAGCGTGGTGGAAAGCGAATTGTTATATTGCGCACCTTCCTTAAAGCGATTGGTGGAGAGAAACACCATCAAATGCCCCGCCACACTTTTCTGGTTGCGCAGCTTTTCTGCGGCGCGGGTGATATAATTGGACACCGCTTCCCGCAGCTCTGCCAAGTCCGAAACTTGCTTGCCAAAAGAACGGGAATTTACAATGCTCTTCTTGGCACTGGGAGCTTCGTCCATATC
>JALNXT010000018.1 GCA_023230245.1 Candidatus Cloacimonadota bacterium | reverse complement strand
TTAGTGCGCATGAAAGCGGGACCCTTGCCTGGTTTTACATGCAGGAAATCCACTATTTCGTAGAGTCCTTCTTTGAACTCGATTATCATACCATTACGGACGTCAGATATTGAAGACATTCTTTTTATTCCTTGTATTTAGACTGAGAAAGTCATAGTTTTGTAAGTGGCTATTTTGGCAAGCGAAATTTAGTCCAACCGGCCTTAACCTCGGTCAAGTTCATCTGTTGTGAGGCACTATCTATCTTTTTTGGCTCAAGTTCAATCATGGTGGCTAAGTTTATTCTGCTTGTAGCTGATTCATCTTTCGTGCTTTTATTCCCCTAGCATTGCCCTTGAATTGTCCATCCCATCCGCAATGTAAGGGCAATGATAGGGCAATGCAAGCAAGGAAGAGAGATACAATGTTTATGTAGCTGCTAAATTATAGTTTTGTTAATCACGCTGTTTAACACTATACTCGTGAAGCTACCCATTCTAATTGAACATGAGCCAATGATAAGCTTGGGGAAGTTATTCGACCTCTAAATTATCAACATTTCGTTCAGCAGCTTTAGAAAGCTGCTCTACTACGACATTCGCAGGAACGGCGTGCTGCGCTACAGCTTAACTTTTACTATTTCCGAGGAGAGGATTCTGCCCATTTGTCCGTTGGGAAGACGCACAACGCTATATTCTCCCTTAGTTTCAATAAAGTTAAGGATCAATCCCGCATGGATATCAGCAAGTGGCTTGGATTCAGTTTCGGACAGGGGAAGAAGCTGCGTATTGCCCGCAATTAGCACCGCCAACGGGTTATGTCTCTGTTTATGGCTTTTTATGCCAAGGGAGGTAAATGAACCGATGCAGAGCAGAAGCAGCAGGACAAAGAATAGCAGAGGAAGGGCGCGCTCTTTATCGGGATCGTAAAACAGCAGCCACGCAAGGCTAAGGGCAGTTAGCAACAATAACAGCAGACTTAACACTGCCAAACGGTTTACACTAAGGATATCCAGCACTTGAAACATTAACCGCACCAAGAAAAGATGCTCTGGATAAAGCTTACTATCCGGGCTCATGCGCACCGCCAAATCCAGATTTACCCGTGCATATTTATGGGATGAGTTTAAGTTCAGGGCTTTTAGAAAATAGAGGTTTGCATAACCCTGATTGCCGGCTGCAAAATAGTCCAAACCCTTGTTATAATAGTAATCGGCATTGTTTATGTCCGCCTGGGAAGTTGGCTCGCTGGTGGAAAGTGAATCTACTGTTGCGGATAAGGGCAAGCACACGGCAACAATGATAAACAGAACACACGAAATCCATTTCATCTTTAGGCTCCCTGATTATGGTTCTTTATCCGGCTGAAGCCGATGATGATATTTTGTAGCAAGCCAAGATCTTCTTGCAGGTTAATCGTCCTATCCGCTTCTGGCATAAACCTGGCCGTGAGGCACTGTTGCAAAAAGCTTTGCATCTCCTCAACCAGTTCCAGGGGGATATTATGCTCTCTTAGCATGGAGATCTTCTCATCCGTGGAGAGGCTGTTGCCAAGCTTGTATTTGGCGGTAAGATAATCGAACAAAGCTTTCTCTGCCAAGGGGTAAAACTCCGGGGATAGATTTTGCGCTGCTGATGTAGCTTGCTTCATATATTTCTGCAAGATACGCCCGGCTTGCTTTTTGGCAAATAGTTCAGGGGATTTTCTTTTAAGTCTCAGTTCATAGGCACGGATAGAAATTCCCGCACAAAAAGCCAGAATCAGGATTACTACTACCCAATACCAGGCTTGCCCAGCATAGGCAACATAAGCGGGATATTTGGCTTTGTTTATCTTCGGATGCATAGCACGGGGAGTTTGAGGCTCCCAAATACGGTTCAAGTAACTTAGCACATTGGCAGATTTCACCTCTATCGTTTGATCTGTCTTAGCATAGATGCGGTAACCGCCATTGTCGTTATCGAACCAGGAAAAAGGCAAATCAGGGAGCTTAAGCTGTCCTTTGCTCTGAGGGATTAAGGTATAGAAATAGGTTCTGGTGCCCTCAATACCAGCGTTTATGTTATCCATAACCACCGGACTGGATACTTGAAATCCCTTTCCCGATGCGAAAGCGGGAGCAGAAAACCGGTTATAATTGCCTCTGCCTTGTATCTTTAAGGTAAAGGTAAGTGCCTCGCCTAATGCTAATTCGGTTTTGGAGATACTGTGCGACACCTTGAAATTACCCACCGCTCCGTTAAATCCGGCAGGTACGTTGGCACGGGGAAGCGGACGGACAGTGATAGCCCCACCCTTGCTTTGGAGGTTTTTATTGAGATAGCCAAAGTTATAGAGCCTGGCAATGCCCTGCATTTGAGGTGCTTGCAAAGCTCCCTCTCTATTGGGCATAATCGCCAGCCGCTTGATTAGCGCACGTTTATAGTTTTTTCCGTTGAAGCGCACGTCCTCGTAATTGAGCATCGTCGGCTGCTCGTATGTGCTTTTCCCGTATCCTTCGAAGTCATTTTCCTCTTCCAGATTGAAAGACCGCACCATCTCATCTGTATAAAGATAGTATGAAACAACCGCAGGAAACCCGCTATACACATACTGGGTTTCAGGTAGAGCAGTAAGGAAAGTGTTGCCCTGTGATGGGTTATCCTCTCCCCAATAATCTGGTATGCTAAAACCATAAGGATCGGAATTGGGGAATGCGGGAGACGACTGGCTCTGGTTGGAATTAGGGTTGGTGGCAGCGATAATGGTTATATCTATGGGACGGGTTTTATACTCACGATTATTAACGGTAACCGTTATAGCAGGGATGGTGGTTTGTCCTGTCTTTTGCGGGAAGTAGATATAATTGTAAGTATGCGAGAATTCAGATACCCTTCCCCCCACTTGCCAGGATACCGAACTGGCGGAGGAACTGGTCATGTTCCTAAAACTAAGCAAGTTGACTGCTGGTGCTGCCGGCTCTGAGACGTTAACTCTGGATGAGTCGCTTATCTTCAGGGTAAGCGTAAGCTGATCATTACTGCTAATGACGTATTTGTTTACCGAAACATCAACCCTTATTGCACCCAGCAATATAGGCAGGAAAAACAAACATAGCAAAGCCTTTTTCATGTTTACCACCAATCTATTGAAGGTAGTCCCTTCTGTGGGTTTTGTTGTTTACGATCGCTGCTTTCTTTGTTGTCCAAGCCACCCAGGATGTTTTTTATCTCTTCCTGTTTCTTGGGGTCTTTTTTCTCTTCCTGTTCTGATGGCGGTGGTTTTTGGGGTTGACTTTGCATCATTTTTAACGCAAGCTCGTAGTTGGCTTTTGTATCGGCATCCTTAGGATTTTGCAGGAGTGCTTTACGGTAACGTTCTACTGCGCTTTTGTAATCGCCTTGTTTATATGCTATATTCCCGCTATCATAGTTCAATGCTGCTTTATCATTTGCCTTGCCCAAAGCTTGCTCGGAATACTTCTGAGCATCCTCGAATTTGTCTTGTTTGTAGAGGCTTTTTGCCATATTTGCCGCAGCTGTGGCGTCCCCATCTTTGCTGTTACGGGTAAATATCTTCTGTGCAGCGTGGTAGCCTTTGTTCTTATACAAGAATTCAGCCAAGCTTTGAGAGATTACCTTGGGGCGTACAACCAGCTCGAAGATGAAGCCCAAGACGATAAGCACTAAGAGTAAGAGTAAAAGGTGTTTGCGCTTAAGTTTCATAACTGTTCTCCGCGGCAAACATCCCTTTGCGTTTGCGTGGGTCTATCAGGCTTTCCAAAATCAGCAGTAGTAAAGCAAAACCAGCAAAAAGATGATACTGCTCTTTTAGCACGGTTACACTTTTACGGTTGTTACGCTTCTCTTCGTTTTTGTATATCCGCTTCAAGATTAGCTGGATTTCTTCTCCACCGGGTGTAACGCGGTAGTATTCTCCGCCGGTAATGTGGGCGATTTCTGTGAGTGCTGCTTCATCCAGTTTGCTCATTACTTCCTGCCCGGTTTGCGGATTGGTGATCAGGTAACCTTCGGGACTGCCCACACCCATGGTATGGATGCGAACGCCTTTGGTTTTAAGTAGTTTAGCTTCCTTTATGGCAGCTCCCTCCAAATCCTCTCCATCGGAAATAAGGATAAGAGTGTTCTGCTGCTGACCGGGGACGAAGGCATCTGCAGCAAGCTTTAAGGCTGCTCCGATATTAGTTCCGTGCTTGGGAATATTATCGGTGGATAAGCTGTTTAGCACGATCTTCACAGCACCATAGTCATCAGTTAGGGGGCATTCCAGGGTTGCCACCCCAGCGAAAGTTATGATCCCAATCCTGTCCGTCTTAACTTGGTCTAAAAATGCCGATATCTGGATCATTGCCCTCATCAATCTACTGGGCATCATGTCCTGTGCATCCATACTTTTGGATACATCAATGGCAAAAACTATATCCATCCCGCTGCTTTCCGTTTCCTTTTGCGCATAATCCCATTGGGGACGCAGTAATGCCAGCACTATGGACGCCAGAGCTAGGCATAGGATTACCAGCTTGAACCCTAACCAGAAAGGCGATTGGCTGCGGAAATAGTGCTGCATCATGTGGCTTTCTGCATAGCGTTTAAAACGTTTCTGAACCCTCTTCCTGCGCCTGAAGACAAGCAGGAATAAGAATGCACAGATAAGTAGTAGGGCAAGCAGATGAGGATATACGATATTCATGGCTATTCCGGTAATATTGGCATAATATAAGTTCTAAGCACAAGCTCTAGCAGTAGCAGCATAAAAGCAAGCCATAAGAAGGGCATAAACCGTTCGCTGTATTTGTAGCTGAACTGAGTTTTAAAAGTGGTCTTTTCTTGTTTATCTATCTGTAGCATAACATCATTAAGGCTGGAAGAATTCGTAGCTAATGCAGCTTTACCAGTGCCGGTCGCCGCTGCAATTTTATTAAGCGTAACCATATCAAGCTCTATCAAAGTGCTTATGTAGCGAGTTCCAAAGATGGGATCATAAAAGGGAAAAGGAACCACCCCTCCACTACCCACTCCGATGGGATAAACTTTTATGCCAAGCTGTCTTGCCATCTCTGCTGCGCTCATGGGATCAATTTCGCCTGTGTTGTTTACCCCATCCGTGATAAGGATAACGATGCGCGATTTTGCTTTGCTATCCTTCAATCTGGCTACCGCTTTGGCAAGACCTAAACCGATGGCTGTTCCGGAAGCGGTTTCGTTAACTTTAAGCTGCTGCAAACTGCCAAGCATAGCATTGTGATCGAAAGTAATGGGAACCTGAGTTAGGGCATATTCAGAAAAAGCAACCAAGGCAAAGCGGTCATTGGGTCTGCGGTTTACCAAATCTTTAGCCACGCTGATGGCAGCTCCAAGACGGTTCTCAGGAGCAAAATCCAATGCCAGCATGGAACCGCTGATATCCACTGCCAGTACAATATCCACTCCCTTGTTGTTCATATCACGCGTCTGCACTCCCCACCTGGGCTGAGCTATGGCAATCACCAAACAAAGGATAATAAGGCTTCGCAAACCCGGAAATAGATGCCGATAAGGAAACTGCCCTGCACTTAGCCGTTTAAGCTCTTGCCATCTGGAATGAGGCAAGGAAAGCTTGCGGTCTGCCGTGTATCTGTTGTCCCACCACAGATAAAGAGGGATAAGCAAGGCAAGCAGTAATAACCAGGGATTTTCGAACTTAATCATTTTGTTTCTTTGCTTGCTTGAATACTGAAGCTCTGAAAGTAGCCGGCTAGCCACTGCACTCGTTGTTGGATTTCTGCCAAGCTAGGCTCTGCTTTGGCAAACTTCACCAGGTCACAATATGTTAGAAAGCTACGAAGATCATCATTATGGCTTATATTGTGTTTGTTAATATAAGCAACAATCTCGCTAACGGTCATTTCCAGGGCAGGGAAATGATATGTACCTTCCAGGAAGATGCGCAGGATATCCGAGATGCGAAAGTGGAACTTAAGCACTTCTCCTGATTCCAGCAAGTTTTCCGAAAGCAGAGCTGACAAACATGCCAAAGCAGTTTCCCAGGCAGGTATTTGTTTAGGTATGGGAATAGCGGCTACGGTCGGTTGGGAAGGCTTTGGCTTTTGTCTTTTTAAAAACAAGTAAATCGCCAGACCCAATACCACTAAAACCAATAATAGATATAACCACAAGCTTGGTTGCAAGGGATAACGCTCCAGTGGCTTGATATCTCTCAACAAGGTGTCACCTTCTGCCAAAACGCTAAGCACATAAACCCTGAAAGCGTCGGTAAATCCTGCTACAACTCCGCTTTCCACAGGCAGAACCTGAAGACGTGGGAAGGATAGGGCTCCGGTTTTAAGCGGAACAATAGTCAGTTTCCAGGTTTTGTCATCATCTGCTTTCTTGCTTTGGATAACGGAAAAGCTCTCCAGAGTGTCCGGTATCGACACACCTTTTATGCTGTAGTTACTAATAATAGTGAAAGTAAAGGGAATCCCCACATTGAGGCTATCGACACCTGCAAGCTCCTGCGTAATAGTGGCAGAAAGAAACATCGGCAGCAGGCAAAATGCCAAGATAAGTGAAGGTAATGCGGTCCTAAAGTTTGCAAGCGGTGTGCGGAGGTCACTATTATACATCATTTCCCCCACCTGCGTTTCTGGCGTAGTACGAAGAACTTGCGTAATGCCTGCACAAAAGAGGTATCTGTGCGAATTAAAAGGTAATCACACTTGCAGGAGCGGAAAAAGCTTTGCAGTTCGAGCTGTTGTTTCCGCACTGAAGCTTTGTAGGCTTTACGAATCTTGGGGTCTGAGCTGTTTATCAAAGCTTCCCTTCCGGTTTCAGGATCTTGCAGCCTTAGAATACCGGCATCGGGAAGATCCAGCTCGCTGCGGTCAAGGATTTGCAGGGCAATAACGTCATGCTTTTGGGCAAGAATTTTGAGGTGCTTTTCAAAGCCGGTATCAATCCAATCCGAAACAATGAAGATAATGCATCGTTTCTTAAGCATTTTTTGGGTATATTGAAAAGCAGCAGCTAGGGATGTCCGCGGGCTTTTGGGCTGAATATACAGTATATCTCTCAGGATTGCCAAGGCATTGTTGCGTCCCTTGCGAGGGGGGATATACTTTTCCGCTTGATCCGAATACAATATTAAACCCACCAGATCGTGATTTGCCACGGCAGAAAAAGAAAGACCTGCCACAATCTCGGCAATGCGTTCGCGCTTGAACATGGAAACGGTACCCATATTTTGGGAAGCACTGATATCCACCAAAAACACAACCCTTAATTCACGGGTTTCTTTGAACTTTTTAATAAACAACTGACCCATTCTGGCGGAAACATTCCAATCTATATCGCGGTGGTTATCTCCGGGCTGATATTCACGTACTTCGGCAAATTCCAATCCTTGCCCCCGAAACCGGCTATGGTATTCTCCGCTGAACAATTCGGATACCGAATTACGGGTGCGTATTTCGATCCTGCGTATCTTTTTCAGGATGTCGGAAGCGCTCTGCGTGAACATTATCCCTCTTTAGGGAACTTCAATCTCGTCCAGTATTTTGTTAATGATGGTTTCGCTGCTCAGCTCTTCCGCTTCCGCTTCGTAAGAAAGGATAATCCTGTGGCGCAGAACATCTCTGCCGATTGCCTTGATATCATCTGGTATTACATACGCTCTGCCGGATATATAGGCATGCGCCTTAGCAGCTCTGGCAAGGTAGATGGTAGCTCTTGGAGAAGCACCAAATTCTATTAATCCTTTGAGGCTACTGATGCGGGGATAGCGTTCTGGATGCCTGGTAGCCTGGACAAGATGCAGGATATAGTCCTTCAGCTTTTCTTCCATGTGCACCAGGTTTATCACTTCGCGCATTTTCGTAATATCGGCAGGGTTCAGCACTTTCTTTAAGGGGATTGGTTTATCTTCCACCATTCTATCCAAAATGAGCCGTTCATCATCGAATGAGGGGTATTTTATCTTCAGCTTCATCATGAATCTATCCACTTGCGCTTCCGGCAAAGGATAGGTACCTTCCTGCTCGATGGGATTCTGGGTAGCCATCACAAAGAAGGGGCTTGGCAGTGCCACGGTTTTATCACCCAGGGTTACCTGACGTTCCTGCATCGCTTCCAGCAAAGCGGATTGAACCTTGGAAGGTGCTCGGTTGATCTCATCAGCGAGGATAAAATTGGCAAAGATAGGCCCTTGTTTTACACTGAATTCACCGCTTTTGGGATTATATATCATCGTGCCAGTGATATCGGCTGGCAGCAAGTCCGGAGTAAATTGTATCCGTGCAAACTCAGCATCAAACACCGCTGCCAGTGAGGAGATGATCAAAGTTTTAGCTAAGCCAGGAACACCTTCAATAAGCACATGCCCGTTAGCCAATATGCCTATCAACAGCCTATCCACTATCTTTTGTTGACCTACAATAACCTTGCCGATTTCTTGGCGGACATCAGTAAGCACCGCCGAACTTTGTTCCACTCTGTTTTGAATTTCTTCTATTAACACATAACCCCCAAATTTGGTAGTCTTGTTTATATTTCGGATCGTCTCAAGGCAAAGAAATCGGGAATCCGGTATAAACCGTAATTCCCGAAAAGCATCTGTTATATAAAATTGGCTTATGTAACCGTGCGCCTCTAATCGTATTTACTACTAATAAAGTAGCACGTTTATTTAGATACGGCTTTACGGATTTTATTAGCCTTCAAACAGGAGCTGCATACCTTCACACGCTTGACTCCGCTTTCAAAGATAGCGCGGACTTCGTGCAAATTGGGATAGAAACGACGCTTGGTGGCATTCAAAGCATGACTGCGATGGTTACCGACCTGAGCACTTTTTCCACAGATATCGCATATTCTTGACATGGTTCACTTCCCTAAATTTCGTTTGGTCGCGCCATTAAAATCAAAGCCTCGTTTTTGACAAGCATTTATTTCATATTTTGGGGAATACGAATATCAAATCTGCTGCCATGTGGCTCCACTGGGATGTATTCCAAGCGACCATGATGCTCCAACACCAGCTTTTTACATATTGCCAAACCCAGCCCTGTGCCATGAGGTTTTCCCTCCGTTACAAAAGGCTGGAACAAATCTTCCCGTATTAAAGGTGAAATCCCGGGGCCATTATCTATTACCGATATCTGCAACCAACCAGAGGATATGCCGGAAGTAACCCTAACTTCGCCTTCCACGGGAATAGCTTCTGAAGCATTCTTTATCAGGTTTATAAGCACTCTGCGTATTTTGCCTTCATCGAAATGCACATAATCGCGTATTTTGTTTTCTATCACAAACTTAATGTTGCGCCCATGCAAAGCGGAGACATAAACATCCTCAAGTTCTTTAAAGAAAGCATCCAAATCTACCTTCTGGATCAATGGTGTTGATTCGGTTCCTTTGGCAAAATCCAACACTTCTCTTACCAGTTGGTCTATCAATTTGGTCTGTTTTACAATACTATCGGTAAATTCTTCGCTACCAGGGTAGATGCTTTCTATCAATTGAGCAGTTAGCACCATAACGGTTAAAGGGGTCTTTATATCGTGGATAATCTTACTTGCAGCCAGCCCAATCGCCATCAGGCGGTTTTTGCTAAGCATCTGATTCATCACATCCACAAATCTTTCATTGGTATCTCTCAACCTGCCCGATAGGGTGCGCATCAGGTTAAACATTACCACGGGATGAGTAAAGGTAATATTGGTGAACACTTCTTTGGGAATCGCCAGAAGCTCTACCTCTTCCAAAGCAATCACACTGGCAGAACGAGGCTCATCGTTAATAACCCCCATTTCGCCAAAGAACTCTCCCGGTCCTAATACTGATAACTGCGCAAAAGGAGTCTCGTGGTCGTCTAATTCTTTGCTTATTTCCACTTTCCCCTTGCAAATAAAAAAAAGATTATTTCCCCAAGAGTTTTCCGCTATTATTGCTTCACCCTGAGAGGCATGTATCCTCTTCGAGTCTTTGGCAAACCTATTCACCACGTCTTCGCTGAGCCCGTTAAATATCCCGATATTAATGCGTGTAGTTTCTTTTGGCATTATCACCCCTTGCGGCTAATCCACTTTTTAGTACTAAGTGGAAATATTACAACTCTTCAAAATCTGTCAAGCAGGAAATATAAATATCCAATTTCCAGAATGTTAATGGGCACATGGATTAGCCAAATTCATCGGACTGACACAGTTTTGTTTCTACCACCGAGAACACCGAAGGCACCGAGATATTTACAAAGAGTAAAAGAGTGAAAGAGTGAAAGAGACTATAATAGAACGCTGATAACTGGATCGACTGGATCATCAGGATTATTACCTGTGGGGCTGTGAATAAGGTTGCTTTTCCTGCTATTCTCTCAAATCTTTTCTCTCTTTTTCTCTTTCACTCTTTTACTCTTTGTTAAAAAAGAAATTTAATACTTACACGAAGATTCCATTTAGCAGCATCGCAGTGCTGCTCTACAATACAGCACACCATCACTTCATCACTTCGTTACTTCGTTACTTCTTCACCCCAACACGCCAGTACCTACGGGTACAATCACCTCTATACACATCAAAGAACTATCTGCCTCTATAATGTAAGGGGGACAAATCTGAGCTTTTGGGACAAAAAGCCAATAAATTTTTCGAATCCCTTATATTTTTCGGTGAATGCCATGTATGACTTAATACAACTTACTGCTAACCTTCCAATTACGCTAATTTGCGTAACGCACATAGGCAAATTTTAATGGCTGTTCCAACGGGTTTAAAAAAAATGTGCTTGAACAAGTATTACTCTTACGGCATGGTTAACATTTCAGCATTTGAATCAAGTTCTTTTTGAAGCTTTTTGACGATATTAAATCTTGACAACTATGAATCTCCCCATAGTATGCAACTTTAATTGCCTAAGAGATAAATCTCCCAAGCAAATCTAAATATACCTGCAACTTAGGAGTCTGGTTATGAAAAAAATACTTTGTTTCTTGGCAGTGGCGGTGTTGGCTATTGGTGGTTTATGTGCAGAAAATCTTTACGAAAACTTTGGTGGGGCGTTTCTACCTCAAGGGTGGAGGGTAATTAATGGAGGCGATCCTGCAACAACGTGGGTAAAGACAACCGCATTTGCGAATAGTGGAACTTCCAGTGCCTATCTGGAACCAACCATTTATTCTTATAATGATTGGCTGATTACTCCACAATTGTTGCCCAAGCTGGGGGTATCAACCTTCCGATTTTATGTTAGGAATATAGGTGGTAATCCTCACTTTGACCTCATGATTTCCAAAGGTCCCAACAATGCGGTAGATTTTACCACAACATTGGCAGCAAACGTTACCTCAACTCAAACTTGGACAGAATACACCTACAATCTATCAGCATATCTTTACCAGTATATCTATGTTGCATTTCGTGTTACCCTAAATGAAGGCTATCCTATCTGTATCGACGACGTTCATGGGCCCCAATTAGCCTGTAAAGATGGCTTTGAAACCTGTAACTTTAGTTCGTTTGAATGGAACAATAGCTCTTCCAACCCTTGGTTTACTCAACCTTTAGAAAAAAGTAACGGAATCTATGCAGCCCAATCTGGTTCCATCGGTGATAACAGCGGTTCAGTAATTAGTCTTGAGCGCTATGGAGAATTGGGAGGGAATATAACTTTTTATCAAAAAGTGAGTTCACAAGCGGGAAGCGACTGGCTGAAATTCTACATCGATGGAGTAGAGAAGGGTGCGTGGTCTGGCGAAGGTGCGTGGACAGCTCAGAGTTATTACGTACCTGCGGGCAACCATACCTATTTATGGATTTATTGCACGGATGCAGCGGGATCAGGCGGTAGCAATTGCGCATGGATAGATGATGTTTATTTTCCCCTGAGTATCCCGGGATCACCAGAATCTCCTTATTTGATATACAATTTTGACCAGCTAAACAATATGCGTTACTTACTGGGTAGTGCCTATGCCACAAAGTACTTCAAATTAATGAATGATATAGATGCCACTCCAACTCAAACCAGTACCTGGGTGCCAATTGGTTCATCTGGGACGTCATCTGCTTTTTACGGAAGCTTTGATGGCAATAACCACACTATCTCCAACTTAAGAGTTAGTAATTATGGTAATTATCATGGTCTCTTTGGTTACACTGCGGCAGGGAGTAGCATAAAGAACTTTAGCATGAACAGTAGCTGTTATATCCTTGGGGATTTTGAAAGCGGCTCAATAGTTGGTCATAATGACGGAACTGTGGATAATTGTCGATCTGCTGCAACTGTGAATATCGGCAATGCGACTAAGGGTGGTGGTATTGTTGGAGACAATTACGGAACCATTAGTAATTGCAGATTTTCCGGTACGGTATCAAGGTCTGGATCTGGAGTAGATGCCAGCAGTTTGGGTGGTATTGTAGGGAAGAATGAAAGCGCGGGAATTGTTACCAATTGCTATTCCACCGGATCCATTAATGGAAACTTATGGAACGGTGGAGTTGCTGGATGGAACGATGGCACGATAGATAACTGTTA